>NZ_LDVA01000325.1:0-1456 GCF_050768715.1 Burkholderia sp. ZZQ-2
CGCGCTTTTCTCGGACAGGAACAGGAAGCGGTCTTCCGTCACCTCGACGTCGAGCGGCGCGCCGCGTTCCTTCCAGTCGGGGAACAGTTCGGTGATCGCGCGCGGGTCCATCACCGCACCCGACAGGATGTGCGCGCCGATCTCGGAACCTTTCTCGAGCACGCACACGCCGATTTCGGTGCCTTTCTCGGCGGCCAGCTGCTTGAGCCGGATCGCCGCCGACAGCCCGGCGGGGCCGCCGCCGACGATCACGACGTCGTATTCCATCGATTCGCGCGGGCCGTACTGCGCGAGCAAGTCCTGTGTGGTCAAAATCCTGTCTCCTCCTGCGTCCCGACCGTCAGCCGGTCAGAACTGGTCTTCCGTCAACGCGAGCACGCCCTCGTTGCCCTTCGTGCCGACAATCGACGCCTCGAGCGCGCCTGCCTGCACCAGCACCTGCTCCGCATAGAGCTGCGCGATCGCGATCTTCGCGCCGAAGAACGCCGGGTCGCTCGCGCGGTTCGCCTGCGCGGCCACCAGCGCGCGCGCCATCTGCCATCCGCACAGCACCACGCCCGCCAGCTTCAGGTACGGCACGCTGCCCGCGAACACCGCATTCGGGTCCTGCTTCGCGTTCGCCAGCACGTAATCCACCACCGACGACAGCGCCTTCGCGCCCTTCTCCAGTTGCACCTTCATCGACGCGGCCGCCGCACCGTCCAGCTTGCCCAGCGCCGCGACAGTCTCGCCGATTTCGGCGATCAGCGCCTTCGCCACCGCGCCGCCGTCGCGCAGCGTCTTGCGGCCCACCAGGTCGTTCGCCTGGATCGCCGTCGTGCCTTCGTAGATCGCCAGGATCCGCGCATCGCGGTAATACTGCGCCGCGCCGGTTTCCTCGATGAAACCCATCCCGCCGTGCACCTGCACGCCCAGGCTCGCCACGTCGTTCACCATCTCCGTGCTCCAGCCCTTCACGACCGGCACCAGATATTCGTAGATTGCCTGATGACGCGCCCGCGTCGCCTCGTCCGAATGGCGGTGGGCAATGTCGCTGTGCGCCGCGGCCACGTACGCCAGCGAGCGCGCACCTTCGGTCAGCGCGCGCATCGTGCCGAGCATCCGGCGCACGTCCGGGTGATGGATGATCGTCACCGACTGCTTGGCCGACCCGTCCACCGGGCGGCTCTGCACGCGTTCCTTCGCGAATTCCGCGGCCTTCTGGTACGCGCGGTCGGCCACGCCGATCCCCTGCATCCCGACGCCGAAGCGCGCCGCGTTCATCATGATGAACATGTATTCGAGGCCACGGTTTTCTTCGCCGATCAGATAGCCGATCGCGCCACCGTTATCGCCATATTGCAGCACCGCCGTCGGGCTCGCCTTGATCCCGAGCTTGTGCTCGATCGACACGCAGTGCACGTCGTTGCGTTCGCCCAGCGAGCCGTCCTCGTTCACCAGGAACTTCGGCACGATG
>NZ_LDVA01000326.1:0-48955 GCF_050768715.1 Burkholderia sp. ZZQ-2
ATCCGAGGATCAGCTCGCTTCCATCAAGCGCCCACACTTATCGGCTGTTAATTTTTAAAGAGCAATCTGCGAGGAACTTCGTGTTTCCCGGCAGCGCTGCGTTTTCAGCAGCAGAGAAGCGAGATTATGAACCGTGTTTCGCAGCTCGTCAACAACTTTTTACACTACATCGTTGCGACTGCGGGGTTCAACTTCCAGGCCAGCCGCGTGCCCGACACTGCAGCACACCACCAGCTTCGCTTCCCTCTCCCGCGCCGCGTTTCCGTTAGCGCGAAAGAGGCGTGATTCTAAGCACCCTCTTCGAACTGCGCAAGGGGTTTGACGCAACTTTTTTACAAAGGCTGCAATCCGGCCGATCTGCCATGCCTTGGCGCGAGACCGCTTATGGTGCAAAGAACGGACTAGAATATGAGGTTCTTCGCCTCTTTCTATATACGTCTTTAATATGCGCCAGCGAATCGCCAAACGCCTCCCCCCCGATGCCGACAAACTGGTCGGTCTGTCGCTTGCGCTCTTCGCGTCGGGCAGCCGCATCGAGGATCGCTTCTGGGAAGCGAAGCTCGACGCGCTGCTCGCCAAGATTGTCCGCAACGGCAACCAGACCACGCTCGACGCAGCGCTCGACCATCTTCAGCAGAATCATCCCGACGCCTATGGCGCGCTCGCCGACATGGCCGAGACGCACAGCGAGTCGATGGTGATCGAGCACGACGGCCAACCGTTCGACGCGCTGCTGGTCGCCGTCCCGGTTCTCGCATGGACGCGCTACATGATTCCGTCCGGCCCGCTCAAGAGTGACGTTGCCGACGCGCTGCGAACGCACCTGCAGGCACACGTCCTTGCGAACGGCACCCTCGTCGGCCTGGCACCGTTCCTTTACAGCATTGACCAGTTGCCGCGGCACCACGTCGAGACCTACCGGCTGGCCCAGCAGCTCGCTCATGCAGCGATCACCCAGCACACCCCCAAGCTCAGCTTCGGCGACCTGCCTGAAACCTCGCCGATCCTGGCCGACCCGCGCTTCCTGCTCGCCGTCGTCGCCGCACCCGCCGGCGCGCCGCTGTTCCGATGGCAGGAAGAGGAAAACGGCAGCCGGATCGAGCGTGGCCAGTGCCTCGAGCAATGGACGGCCCAGGGCGGCCCGAACCTGTCGATCGCCCTGCCCGGCTGCGAGTTCGAATGCCTACTTCCGGACGCGTACTATTCGGCTTGCCGGGATGCGGACGAACGGGTGCGTCCGCACACGGTGCGAACCGCCATTCGTTATCTTTTCGACACACTTGGTGCGGCACCGCAAGAGCTGCGCGCGGTGGTCGCCGGCTTCGGCGAACGCCGTATCGACGAGTATCGTGTCGGCTTCACGCGGCGTGCCAGCAACGACGTAATCTACGGTGTCGTATGGCCGCTTTACGGCCGTGAAAACGGCGACGTGTCGATCGACAGCGCGACGCTCGAAGGCGAAGCGCCGATCGAAGGACCGCTCGAGGAAATCGTGAGCCTGCTGAAGGAATGCGGTGTAACCGACGTCCGGCGGCACGCGGGCCGCTTCGAACCCGAATACTGCGACGACTGCGGCGTACCGCTTTACGCAGATCCGCTCGGCGAAATCGTCCACGCGGAAATGCCGGAAGACGCATCACCCGCCCAGCCGCACTTTCACTGAACCACACAGCAGTACCCTGACGGCCTGCCCGTCCGAAGCCGCTCACGGTTCCCGCCGGAGCGGCTTTTTTCTTGTCCGCCATCCTGCCGCCCGAAATTTCATACTTTTCCTAAGCCTTTCAGCCAAGCAGACATCGTGTAAGGTCTTTGTCATCATCAGACCCAAGGCATGCCAGACGGCAAATCAATGGCTCACATTAAGGAGGTTGAATATGCGGTTCCTGATGCTCAATTCAGACGCCGAGCGGCGTGACGGACTGAAGGCTCTGTTGCGACAGATCGACCGTCACGCCAGCATCAACGATGCGCCCGACAGTTTTCAGGCGCGCAGGCTGCTGCGCAACCAGCGTTTCGACCTCGTCGCAATCGACTGGCTCGACGTCGGCCGACTCAGCGAGCTTCAGGCGATCTGCAGCGCGTGCTCGCCGACACCCGTCGCCGTTCTGGTCGACGAAACATCGCCGGAAGCCATCCAGCGCTTCTTCAACTATGGTGTCTCCGGCGTGATCCCGCATTCCACCCGGCCACACCTGATCGTGCGTGCGCTCGAGATCGTTCTGCTGGGCGGGCATTACATCCCGCCGATCGCGCTCCGTCTGCTGCCTTCCACTGCTGCGGCGCGCTACGATGCCCATTTCCAGACACTCGCCGGATCGCTTCCCCGCCGGCCGCCGAGCGGCCTCTTGTCGCCCCGCCAAGCTCAGATCATGCGCTTCGTCCATATGGGCAGCACCAACAAGATGATCGCCCGTACGCTCGGCATCAGCGAAGGCACCGTCAAGATCCACCTCGCCAGCATCTTCCAGCAACTCGGTGCCGCCAACCGCGCCGCCGCGGTCGCGATCTACAACGGCTGGCTGTCGCCCCACCTCGAGGTGCTGCTGGCGAATCGCAACCGCACGCGCAAGCCGCCCATCGGCGAACAGGGCCCGGTTCCGCTGCGTACGCAACGGAAAGACCGCCCGTACCCGTTGCCAGCCTCAATCGACAGCACGCAGGACTTGCCGATCGCCGCTGAACCGCCGGCGCGATTCCGGCGCGAACGCTAGCCAGACAGTCTCGATATTGCGACGGTCGGCGTGTGTGGATTCCCACCTTTGATGCTCAACGAGTAATATGGACGAATGGGTTTTCTCTTCACACCGCTTCCGCTCTGGGTTGGCATCGGTGGCTGGATCGCCGCCGTGGCCCTGCTCGCGCTCGCGATCTGGAATCGTCCCTTCGTGCGCCTGCAGGACGCCACGCTCCAGCACGTGTGGCTTGCGCTCGTCACCGCCATTACGGTCCTCTGGGCCTCGAATGCGTGGCTCGAAGACGGCATCGTCATGCATCTGCTTGGCGCGACGCTGCTCGTCACACTGTTCGACTGGACACTCGCATTGATCGCGATGGGCACCGTCACGGCGGTTGCCGCGATCATTTTCGACGCGCCCTGGCAGGGCATTGGCCTGACCTATCTGATCTACGGCGCGCTGCCGGTCGCCGTGTCGGCATTGCTGCAGCGCGCCGCACTCGCGTGGTTGCCGCACAATCTCGCGTCGTTCATCACCGGCCAGGGATTCCTGTCGCCGGCCATCGCAATCATCGCAGTCGCTGCTGCCGCGGCCGGGGTCCAGCTCGCGCTGGCGGACGGCGTGCCTGTCGTGATTCCGGCCGGCTATCTGCTGAACACTGCGCTTCTCGCACTCGGCGAAGCGTGGTTCACCGGCATGGCAACGGCACTCATCGCGGTCTATCGTCCCGCGTGGGTCACGACCTTCGACGTCCGGCGCTATCGCCTCGGCGGCCCGCGCGCCTGAATCGCCCTCCGGTGGCGGCACCGCCACCACCCACCGGCAGGGCCTCGCGCGGTGCGGCAGAATGCGACATCTACTGCCGCACAACTTTTTTACGCTAAGATTGAACTCCGGTTCTTCATCGGGCATCTATACGTGCCCGATGTCTCATTCGCTCCTCACCAATAACCAGATGGACAGCTCTCCTGCGTCGCTCCGGATTTTCCGGGCGCTCGGCAAGCTGGCAGCCTGTATTGCGGGCCTGTCGCTTGCGCTTCCGACACCGGCATTCGCCGACCTGCTCGACCAGCGCTCCGAACTGATCAACAAATTCGTCAACGAAATGCATGCCGATCCGCTCGCCGCCGATTGTGCGGCGCACGGCAGCTTCATCGCCAGCACGTCGTCGGCGTTCGACCGCGTCGACTTCGCGCCGAACACATTCGACAGCGGCAACGCGACAATCACGCCATGGAACGACTCGTTCGACCAGGGCAAGCAGCGCGTGAAGGTCGACAATATCGTCACGGTCGACGGGCTCGGCATCCACAGCGACGGCAGCGACCCGACGCCGCTGAAATTCCGATGCGGCTATGTCGGTCAGCAAATGCTCGCCTTCAGCTGGAACGACCCGGTTCCGCCGCTGAAGCCGCGCGTCGAGCGCTCCACGTCTTCGACGAAGAAGTTCAAGGGCAAGTCGCACCGAGGCAAGGTCAAGGCGAAAGCATCGGGCCGCACCGGCAGCAAGAAGGCCGCCGCAACGAAAAAGTCGAGCGGACAGAAGAAGGTCGTGAAGAAGAGCGCGAAGAAGTCCTGATTCGACGAAGCGACATCAACAGAAGCAAAAAAGCCGGAGCATCCTGAGATGCTCCGGCTTTTTTCATACGGCGACGCTGCGCTTACGCGAACGTGTCGACGTGCACCAGGATCGCAGCCAGCATCGCCGCGCCGAGCGCCGCGCTTCGCTCGCCGTTCCAGCCGACTCGCTCGTCGGGCAGGTTCGCGTTGTCCTTGAACGGCATCTCGAGCGTCAGCGACAGGCAGCCGAACTGGTGGCCGATGTACTTCGACGCGAGCTTGAGCGCATCCTCCTTGTACTTGCTCGCCGCATAGCCGTGCTCAGTCTGGAAGTCCGGGCTCGCAACCTTGAACGCCTCGATGAACGCGGTCTGCTCCTTGCCCTGCTGCTCGGTAAAGCTCGGCAGCATTTCCGACCCGGCAACGAACACGTACGGCAGATCCTCGTCGCCGTGGATATCGAAGAACATGTCGCAGCCGATCGCATGGATCGCATCGCGCACGGCCAGCACCTCGGGGCTGCGCTCGGCATCGGGCGCCATCCACTCGCGGTTCAGGTTCGCGCCCGCCGCGTTGGTGCGCAGGTTGCCATGCACGCTGCCGTCCGGATTCATGTTCGGGACGATGTGGAACGTCACGCGATCGTAGAGCTTGCGCGCGACCGGATCGCCGGCCCAGTCGCCCCATCCGGCCAGCCGCTTGACGAGGCCTTCGACGAACCACTCGGCCATCGACTCGCCGGGATGCTGGCGCGCGATGATCCACACCTTCTTCTTCGGTGCGCCGTCGGTCTCCGGCGCACCGAGCGTCAGCAGCGACATCGGACGACCTTCGACCGTGCGACCAAGTTCGACGACGCTCGCCTGCGGCAACTGCTGGACCGCACCGAGAAATGCCGCATGACGCTCTTCCGAGTACGGTTCGAAATATGCGTAGTAGATGCTGTCGAATTCCGGCGTATGGTCGATGGTCATCGTCTTGCCGTCGAACGTCGTCGGCACGCGGAACCAGTCGACCCGGTCATAGCTCGCCACCGCGCTGTAATTGCGCCAGCCCGACGGATACGCGCATTCGGCAGCATTCTCGAACGTCATCACACAGCGCTCGCCGCGCGCGCCCGTCAAGCGGTAGTAAAACCATTGCGCGAATTCCGAGCGGTTGTCGCCGCGCACGCGCAACCGAATCGCATCGGGGCTGTCGCACGACACGACGTCGATTGCGCCTGCGTCGAAATTGCTGGTGATCGAAAGGGCCATCTGTCTCTCCTTTGTCGACCGGAGTTAGCGCTTTAGCGCTTACACCGGTCCCATGTAAAGCTGGCGACCGGAACAGGCGGTGTAGCGCTTGCCCGGCCTCATGCATGCACCGGCCGTCTCGTGAACGGCCGGCAGGGTCATTCGCCGACTCGCCGGCGATATACGTAAGTCGAATCGTTCGACGCAGCCGCATCGAACGCATAGCCTTCCGTCGCGAATTCCTTCAGCGCCTTCGGGTCGGCAATCCGGTTCTCGACGATAAAACGCGCCATCAGGCCGCGCGCACGCTTCGCATGGAAGCTGATGATCTTGTAGCGGCCGCCCTTCCAGTCCTCGAACACCGGCGTGACGACGGGCGCGGCCAGCAGTTTCGGCTTGACCGACTTGAAGTATTCGGTCGATGCGCAGTTGACGAGCACGCGCGCCGCGCCGCTGCGCGTTTCGAGCTGCTCGTTCAGCGCCCGCGTGATGCGGTCGCCCCAGAACGCGTACAGATCCTTGCCGCGCGCGTTCGCGAAGCGCGTACCCATCTCGAGACGGTACGGCTGCAGCAGATCGAGGGGACGCAGCAGCCCGTACAGCCCCGACAGCACGCGCACGTGCTGCTGCGCATAGTCGAGATCGGCGGACGACAGCGATTTGGCGTCGAATCCTTCATATACGTCGCCGTTGAATGCGAGCACGGCCTGCTTCGCGTTGGCCGGCGTAAAGGTCGGCGACCAGTCCGCGTAGCGCTGGAAATTCAGCCGTGCAAGCGGATCGGAGATATCCATCAGCGTCGCGATGTCCTGCGGCGAAAGCTTGCGCAGGCCGTCGATCAGCTCGGACGCGTCGTCGACGAATGCAGGCTTCGTGTAAGACTGGACGTGCGCGGGCGTATCGTAGTCGAGGGATTTGGCGGGAGAGAGAACGATTATCATAGAGGCTCGCTGGCACGCCGTGCCTTGCGGTCAGACGAAAACCACCGATTGTAACGAATGACCCGCTCTCCCGCCCCGCATGCCGCGCATCGCGTCGTGCTCGACTCGAACGTCTGGATCGACATCCTCGTATTCGACGACCCCGCTACGCGCCCGATCCGCGCCGCGCTCGAACGCGGCACGCTTGCCGCCGTGATCGACGGCCGCTGCCTGACCGAACTCGAGTATGTGCTCGATTATCCGCAATTCCAGGCGCGCGCCGTCGACAAGGCGGCCGCGCTCGCAACCGTCGCCCGCCTGGCGAGCCTCGTCGAGCCGCCGGCCGTCGACGCCGACGCGCCGCCGCTGCCGAAGTGCAAGGACCGCGACGACCAGAAGTTTCTTGAACTCGCCCGCGCCGCCCAGGCCGATTGGCTCGTGTCGAAAGACCGCGCGCTGCTGAAGCTCGCGAAGCGCACTGCGCGCGATTTCGGCTTCCGGATCGCGCAACCGGCCCCCTTTGCCGAGGCCTGCGCGCTCGACGCCACGCCGGCTTGACGCACCGCAACACCACCCGATTTCGACCGTATCGATGAACGCTCCTTCAGACATGCCAACGACTCCCGTTTTCCCTTCGCGCCTGCCGAACGTCGGCACGACGATCTTCACGGTCATGAGCGCGCTTGCAGCAGAAAAAGGCGCCGTGAACCTCGGCCAGGGCTTTCCGGATTTCGACTGCGATCCGCGCATCGTCGATGCGGTTGCCGCCGCGATGCGTAACGGGCACAACCAGTATCCGCCGATGGCCGGTGTCGCACCGCTGCGCGAGGCGATCGCAGACAAGATCGCGCAGGTCTACGGCCGGCGTTACGATCCAGCGACCGAAATCACCGTCACGGCCGGCGCGACGCAGGCACTGCTGACCGCGATCCTGTGCACGGTGCATCCGGGTGATGAGGTGATCGTCGTCGAACCGACCTACGACAGCTACCTGCCGTCGATCGAACTCGCGGGCGGCACACCTGTGTTCGTCACGCTGGAGGCGCCCGACTACGCGATTCCGTTCGACCGTCTGGCGGCTGCAATCACGCCGAAAACGCGCATGATCCTGATCAACACGCCGCATAACCCGACGGGTACCGTGTGGCGCGAGACCGACATGCGCAAGCTCGAAGAGATCGTGCGTGGCACCAACGTGCTGATTCTGTCCGACGAGGTCTACGAGCACATGGTCTATGACGGCGCGCGCCATGAGAGCGTCGCGCGCTATCCTGAACTTGCCGCGCGCAGCTTCATCGTATCGAGCTTCGGCAAGACCTATCACGTGACGGGCTGGAAGGTCGGTTATGTCGCAGCCCCTGCCGCGCTGACCGCCGAATTCCGCAAGGTCCACCAGTTCAACGTGTTCACGGTGAACACGCCGATGCAGGTCGGGCTCGCCGACTACCTGCGCGACCCGGCACCGTACCTGACGCTTGCCGACTTCTACCAGAAGAAGCGCGACTTCTTCCGGGCCGGCCTCGAGCGTACGCGCTTCAAGCTGCTGCCCTGCACGGGCACGTACTTCCAGTGCGTCGATTATTCGGCGATCAGCGACCTGCCGGAAGCGGAATTCTCGAAGTGGCTCACGTCGGAGATCGGCGTGGCCGCCATTCCGGTGTCGGCGTTCTATCACGAGCCGCACGAATCGGGCGTCGTACGCTTCTGCTTCGCGAAGCAGGAAAGCACGCTCGCATCGGCGCTCGAACGGCTCGCCCGCCTGTAAGTCCCGCACGGGCGGCCAGAGGCCGCCTTGCAGGAACCGCGTTTACGAACGCGCGACGCTCGTCGCCTCGATATACGCCTTGCGCTCGGCTGCCACGCGCTGCGCGGCCGGACGCTCGCCGACGATCTTCGCGTGCGCCTTCCAGTCGATGCCCGCGTCGAGCAGGAAATCGCGTCCGAAAATGGCCTTCGTCGCCATCCCGATGACCGGCAGATGGACCCATGCGGCGATGTCGGCGAGGCCGAACGACTCGCCGAGCACATACGGCGAAAATTGCGTCATCTGGTTGAACGCATCGATCGCGCGCGGCAGGCGCTTCTCGACGTGCGCCTTCGTCCCGTCGCTGACCTTGCCGCCGAAAAATGCTTCCGTATAGACCTCGCGCGCCATCCATTCGAGATACAGCTCGAGCGTCTCGACCAGTTCGCGCACCTTCGCGGCCGCGAACGGGCTCGCCGGGAAAATGCCTTTCTCGGGATAACGCGCCGCCAGGTATTCGATGATCACCTGCGACTCGAACAATGCGCCTTCTTCGGTCTTCAGGAACGGAATCTTGCCGAGCGGCGAATCGGCGAGCCGGGCCGGATCGCTGATCGGCAAACCGCACACCGACTCCTCGAACGGAATGTCGTGCTCGAGCAGGACGAACTTCACCTTGTTGTAATAGTTGGACAACGGAATACCGCACAGCTGTAGCATCGGAGTCTCCTTCGTTGCTGGAACGCGGCCGCAACGGTGCCGGCCGCAGCGAGATTCGTCGCGCTGAAAAGCACGTTCGTGCTAGTCTAAAGCAAGTATTGCGTTCGTCACGACAACATTACATCCGCTACGGCATCGGTCGCATCCGCGTGCGCGGCGCGCGTGGCGCCGCAGCCCCGCCATCCGATGGAGACACGCTCGCATGAGTGCTGAACTGCTGGCCTCGCGTCCGCCCGAGAGCGACTCGACGCTCGTCCTCACGCTATCCAATCCCGGCGCACGCAATGCGCTGCATCCCGACATGTACGCGGCCGGCGTCGAGGCGCTCGCCACCGCCGAGCGCGATCCCGGGATTCGCGCTGTCGTGCTCACCGGCGCCGATCGCTTCTTCTGCGCGGGCGGCAACCTGAACCGGCTGCTCGACAACCGCTCGAAGGATCCGTCCTACCAGGCCGACAGCATCGATCAGCTCGCCGCATGGGTAACGGCGATCCACGCTTCGACGAAGCCGGTGATCGCGGCGGTCGAAGGCGCGGCGGCCGGCGCGGGCTTTTCGCTCGCGCTCGCGTGCGACCTGATCGTCGCCGCGCACGATGCGAAATTCGTGATGTCATACGCGCGTGTCGGCCTGACACCCGACGGGGGCGGTTCGTGGTTCATCGCCCGCGCACTGCCGCGCGCGCTCGCGGCCGAGATCCTGTTCGAAGGCAAACCCGTCGCAGCCGAACGTCTGCACACGCTCGGCGTCGTCAACCGGCTCGCCGTACCAGGCGCGGCATTGACCGACGCGCTGGCATGGGCCGATGCACTCGCCGGCATCTCGCCGAACGCACTCACGCGCATCAAGTCGCTGCTCGACGACGCAACGACGCAACCGCTCGACGCGCATCTCGGCACCGAACGCGATCATTTCGTCGCGTCGCTGCATCATGCGGACGGGCTCGAGGGCATCACCGCATTTCTCGAGAAGCGCCCGCCCCGCTACAAGCGCTGAGCCGCCACGCCCGCGTTCCACCTGCCTGAACGCATCCGCCACGAAGCGCCGCGCGCGACGTCGGCGGCGAGCGCTCGCTCGCCCGCGTACCCGTATCGGCACGCACGTTTGCGTCGCCAGCAGCGCGCATCGATCCATGCTCTAATGACCGCCTGTCGCGGCGCTGCCAGCGCCGTTTTCGCGCACGCAACAAAGGAGTTCACGATGATCGACGTCTATAGCTGGGCGACCCCGAACGGCCACAAGGTGCACATCATGCTCGAGGAAACGGGCCTCGCCTATCGTGTCCATCCGGTCGATATCGGCGCAGGCGACCAGTTCAAGCCGGAATTCCTGAAGATCAGCCCGAACAACAAGATCCCCGCGATCGTCGATCCGGACGGCCCCGGCGGCAAGCCGATCTCGCTGTTCGAATCGGGCGCGATCCTGATCTACCTCGCGGAGAAGACCGGCAAGTTCCTGCCGACCGATCCGGCCGCACGCTATGCAACGCTCGAATGGCTGATGTTCCAGATGGGCGGCGTCGGGCCGATGCTCGGGCAGGCGCACCACTTCCGCCTGTATGCGCCGGAGAAGATCGAGTATGCGGTCAACCGCTACACAAACGAAGCGAAGCGCCTGTACAACGTGATGGACAAGCGACTCGGCGAGTCCGAATATCTCGCGGGCGACACGTACACGATCGCGGACATTGCGACGTTCCCGTGGACGCGCTCATGGCAGAACCAGGGCATCGTGCTCGACGAATTGCCGAACGTGAAGCGCTGGTACGACACGATCGCCGCACGACCGGCCGTGCAGCGCGGTGTCGAAGTGCTCGCGTCGATGCGCAAGGCGCTGCAGGACGACAAGGCACGCGAGGTGCTGTTCGGCGCAACGCAATACGCGAAGCACTGACACGCAAGTGACGGGCGGAGCGGCATCCGTGCATGCCGCTCCCCGCTTCAGAAGTAATGCAGCGTGATGAATTCCGCCGCGCAAACCGGCAGCGGCGCATCGGGACGCTCGACCTGCATCGTCACCGACCACGTCACCTGCACGCCGTTCCGCGCGGCCTCGGCGGTTTCCTTTACCGCAAACAGCGCACGCACGCGCGCGCCGACCGGCACCGGCTTCAGGAACCGCACGCGGTTCAGTCCATAGTTCACGCCCATCTTCTGCTCGAAACGCATCGCGTCGGTCATCAACGCCGGAATCAGCGACAGCGTCAGGAACCCGTGGGCGATCGGTCCGCCGAACGGCGACTCGCGTCGCGCGCGCTCGGGATCGACGTGAATCCATTGATGATCGCCGGTCGCGTCGGCAAACCCGTCGACGCGATGCTGGTCGATCGCGATCCAGCCGCTCGCGAGCGGCTCCGCGCCGACGCGTGCCTGCAGCGCCTGCGCCGACGCGATCAGCGGCAACGTCATCTCCGTCATGCCTGCACGCCTCCCGGATGGCGCAGCCCGAAGATCACTTTCGTGTGCACGGTAATCACCGTCTCGCCGGCCTCGTTCACGCCGACCCATTCCGTCGACACGATGCCGCGGTCGGGCTTGCTCTCCGACACGCGCTTGTCGTGGACCTTCTGGTACATCGTGATCGTATCGCCCGCACGCACCGGCTTGAGCCAGCGGATCGAGTCGATGCCCGGCGAGCCCATGCTGGTCGAGTCCGGGCCGAGCTTCTTGACGAGCAGGCTCATGAACACCGAACACGTATGCCAGCCGCTCGCGACAAGCCCGCCGAAATGCGATGCCTTCCCGGCTTCTTCGTCGAGATGGAACGGCTGCGGATCGTAGCGTTGCGCGAACGTCTTGATGTCGTCGGGTTCGAACGTGTAACGGCCCACTTCGGTGGTGCTGCCGACCACCAGGTCTTCGTAACTGATGCCCACTAGATGTCTCCTTGTCTGGCGCGCTCGCGCGTCGCCGTCATGCCGCGTCGGCCTGCGCGAAATCGGGCAGTGCCGCGATGCGCGCAAGATGATGATCGGTGTCGCCGAGCGTCGTCTCGATGATCGTCAGCCGCTTGAACAGGTGCGCAGCGGCGACCTCGTTGGTCACGCCCATGCCGCCGTGCAGTTGAACGGCCTGCTGGCCGACGAAACGCGCGGCGGCGCCGACACGCGCTTTCGCGGCCGACACCGCCTTGCGCCGCGCGTCGGCATCGCCACTCGCGTAGCGCACGGCTGCCAGGTAGGTCAGCGAACGTGCCTGCTCGGCATGGATCAGCATGTCGACCATCCGGTGCTGCAGTGCCTGGAAACGCGCGATCGGCATGCCGAACTGTTCGCGCGTCTTCGTGTATTCGACCGTGGCGCGGTTCAGTTCGTCGAGCGCGCCGACCGCCTCCGCGCACAGCAGGAACGTCGCGTAATCGGCAACTTGCTCGAGGGCGGCGGCGTCGCGCGCCCCGCCCGTCAGCAGTCGCGCCGGCGTTTCATTGAAACCGATCGTCGCGGCACGCTGGCCGTCGATCGTCCGGTAGTCGGCCACCTTCGCATTCGCGGCATCCCGTTCGACGACGAACAGGCCGATGCCGCCGTCGTCGACGCGCGCAGGCACGATCCACGCATGCGCCTGCGCGCCATGCTGAACGACCGACTTCGTGCCCGTCAGGCGGTACGTGCCGCCCTGCTCGCGCGCATGCGTATCGAGTTCGAACAGGTCGTAGCGCGCATGCGGCTCGTGGAAAGCAACCGCCACACGTTTCTGCCCCTGCGCGACCGCCTCCAGCAGCGCGGCATCCTCACCGGCGCCGGAGCCGGCGATGCGCAAGGCCTCGACACCCACCGCCGTTGCCCAGTACGGCTCGATCACGAGCGCGCGGCCGAGTTCCTGCATCACGACCAGCATGTCGACCGGGCCGCCGCCGAAGCCGCCCTGTGCGTCCGGCACGGGCAGCGCGGTCAACCCCAGTTCTGCGAACGCACTCCACTGCGTGTCCGACACGCCCGCGTCGCTGCGCACGATGGCCTGACGCGCGTCGAAACCGTATTGCTCGCCGAGATACCGGCGCAGCGCGTCGGCGAACTGCTGCTGCTCATCGGTAAAGCTGAAATCCATGGTTGTCTCCGTTCCCTGATCACAGCCCCAGAATCATCTGCGCGATGATGTTCTTCTGGATCTCGTTCGAACCGCCGTAGATCGACGTCTTCCGGTAGTTGAAGTAGTACGCGGCCAGCGGCGCCGCGTCGTCGTCGCCGGCGATGCTGTGCTCGCGCTGGCCGTCGAGGAACGGAACGTCGAACGGTGCGGCGAGCGGGCCGATCGCGTCGACCATCAGCTCGGTGAGCGCCTGCTGCACTTCCGTGCCTTTGATCTTCAGCATGGACGCCTCGGGGCCCGGCCCCTTCCCGCTCGTCTCGCGGCTGACGACGCGCAGCACCGTCACCTCGAGCGCCATCAGCTCGACATCGAGCGCCGCGACCTTGGCGGCGAACACGGGATCGGCAAGCAACGGCTTGCCGTTCTTGCGCTGGTTCGACGCCACGCGCTTCAGGAACGCGAGCTCGCGCTTCGACGCGCCGACGCGCGCGATGCCGGTGCGCTCATGGCCAAGCAGGTATTTCGCGTAGGTCCAGCCGCGATTCTCGTCGCCGACGAGATTCTCGACCGGCACCTTCACATCCTCGAAGAACACCTCGTTGACCTCGTGGTCCTCGTCGAGCATGACGATCGGCCGCACCGTGATGCCGGGCGTCTTCATGTCGATCAGCAGGAACGAGATGCCCTCCTGCTTCTTCGCGGCCGGATCGGTGCGCACGAGGCAGAACATCATGTCGGCGTACTGGCCGAGCGTCGTCCAGGTCTTCTGGCCGTTGACGATGTAGTGGTCGCCCTGGCGCTCGGCGCGCGTGCGCAACGAGGCGAGGTCGGATCCCGACCCCGGCTCCGAATAGCCCTGGCACCACCAGTCCGAGCCGTCGAGAATCCGCGGCAGATAATGACGCTTCTGCGCTTCGCTGCCGTATTTCATCAACACCGGCGCGACCATCGATACGCCGAACGGCAGCACGGTCGGCGCACCGATCCGCGCGCACTCCTCGTCCCAGATGTGCCGTTGCGTCGCGTTCCAGCCCGGCCCGCCGTATTCAACCGGCCAGGCGGGCGCGGACCAGCCGCGCTGGCCGAGAATCCGGTGCCAGCTCGCGAAATCCTCGCGGTCGAGTCGTTTGTGATCGAGTACTTTGGCGCGCAGTGCGTGAGGCAGGTTGGCCTCGAGCCAGGCGCGGACGTCGACGCGGAACGCGTCGTCGGCGGGGGAATAATCCAGATCCATGCGCAGTGTCTCCTGTCGACCGGAGTTGGTGCTTCAGCACTTACTCCGGTCCCATGCAGACGCAGGCCGCGGCCGTCCAGCCCGGCAAGGACCCACTGCATACGTCATTGCAGCGGTTCTTTCAGCGCGGCAGGAATCGGCAGCGGCATCACGTCGATGCCTTCTTCGGCCAAGGATTGCGCATCTTCGGGCGTCGTGACACCGCGAATGCTGCGTGCCGGCGCCTCGTTGTAATGGATGCGCCGCGCTTCCTCGGCGAAGCGCTCGCCCACATTCTCGGTTTTCTCCAGCACCTCGCGCAGTGCACGCATCACCTGCGCCTGCATTGCGCGCGGATCGGCCGGCTGTGCCTGCGTCGCACCCGACAGATTCAGGCGCGGCGCCGACGGCAGACGGTTGACCTCGGTCGTTCCGCACACCGGGCATTCGACCAGCTTGCGGGACAACTGCGCTTCGAATTCATCGGCGGAAGCGAACCAGCCTTCGAACCGATGACCGTGCGGGCACTGCAAATCGAGGACCTTCATGCTGAATCAGGGCGTGTGGCGAGTGTAGCGCAAAAAGCGGTTTTGTGAACGATCGTGCTAATTGCCGATCGCGCGACGTGGAGGCGTCGCGTCACCGGATTGTAACGCGGCGCCCCACCCGCCGCTGACGCCGCACTCAGGGCGTCAGGACCGGCCCGAGCGGCCACGTACCGGACAGCACCTTGTCGAGCCACATCGTGCCGATGATCGTCTTCACGTCGGAAATCTGGCCCGTGCGCACCCATTCCTGCAAATCGGCCTGCGTCGCGGTGAAGGTCTCGAGGAATTCGCCCTCATCGAGCTTGCGCTCACCGGCCGTCAGCCCGCGCGCCAGGTACAGGTCGATGAATTCGGTCGAGTAGGAAATGATCGGATGAATGCGGGTCAGGAACACGTACTCGCGTGCGGTGTAACCCGTTTCCTCGCGCAGTTCGCGCACCGCGCAGGCGAGCGCGCCTTCGTTCGGGTCGAGTTTGCCGGCCGGGAATTCGGCCATCACCTTGCCGATCGGGTAGCGAAACTGGTTTTCCATCAGCACGCGGCCGTCATCGAACAGCGGGATCACCATCACCGCGCCCGGATGCTGGACGTATTCGCGCGTGGCCTTCTTGCCATCCGGCAGGCGGACGATATCGCGCTTGAGCTTGAGGAACGCGCCGTCGAAAATCGCCTCGCTCTCGAGGCAGGTTTCGGTCAGTGCGGCGTCGTGATTGGGTAGTTCGGCCATCGGCGGCTCCGAAAATGAGCGCGACGGCCGAAGCCGTCAGCGTCGTTTGACGAGATACTGGAACGTGAAGCCGGGAAACGCGAACACGACGAAAAGACTGAACGTGATCGCGTAGAACTGCCAGCCCTGTTCGAAGCGGTTGCCGGCGCGCGACTCGAGCCAGAAGCCGAGCGCGCCAACTATGAAGTACAGCACGATCAGCTCGCCGATCCGCACCCACCCGCCCTTCTTCGTCGCGCCGAACGGCACGACGGCGAAGAGGCGTTGGTTCAGGAACGGCAGGTTGGCGCAGACGAACGCCAACAGCACGATAAACCAGCCGGCTGCCGACATTACAGCGGCAGCGTGTGGCGAATTGCCTGCAGGCAGGCCGTCAGCAGCGGGCTCGGGATCAGGCCGAGCACGACGACCGCCAGGCCGTTCAGCACGAGGATCGTGCGCTTGCAGAAATCACCGGTGATCGGCGTTGCATCCTGCGGTGCATCGAAGTACATCAGCTTCACGATGCGCAGGTAGTAGAACGCGCCGAACAGCGACGTGATCACGGCCAGCACGGCCAGCCACGTGAGGCCCGCGTTGACGGTCGCTTCGAGCACGGCGAGCTTCGCGTAGAAGCCGACGGTCGGCGGGATGCCTGCCAGCGAGAACATCATGACCATCATCACGAACGCGAACACCGGGCTGCGCTTGTTGAGGCCCTTGAAGTCGTCGATCGTGTCGGCTTCGAAATCGCGGCGTGCGAGCAGCATCACCACGCCGAACGAGCCGAGCGTCGTGATCAGGTAGACGATCGCGTAGAACATCGCCGAGCTGTATGCATTCGCCGGCGCCGACGCGTCGCCCTTCACGATGCCCGCGAGCAGGCCGAGCAGCACGAAGCCCATGTTCGAGATCGCCGAGTACGCGAGCATCCGCTTGATGTTGCGCTGGACGATACCGGTGATGTTGCCGACGATCAGCGACAGCGCGGCGAGGATCACGAGCGCGGTCTGCCAGTTCTGCGCGAGCGGCAGCAGGCCCATCACCAGGAAGCGCAGGCCCCACGCGAACGCGGCAACCTTCGGGCCGCCGCCGACGAACAGCGTCATCGCGGTCGGTGCGCCCTGGTAGACGTCCGGCACCCACATGTGGAACGGCACGGCGCCGAGCTTGAACGCGATACCGGCGACGATGAAGACCACGCCGAACATCAGCACGGCTGCGTCGGTGTTGCCGCCGACCGCCTTGTACACCTCGCCCAGCTCGAGCGAGCCGGTCGCGCCGTACAGCATCGAGATGCCGTACAGCACGAAGCCCGACGCGAGCGCGCCCAGCACGTAGTACTTCATCGCGGCTTCGCTCGACTGCGCGGCGTCGCGGCGCAGTGCGATGACTGCGTACAGCGACAGCGACATCAGTTCGAGACCGAGGTACAGCGTCAGGAAGTTGTTGCCCGACACCATGACCAGCTGGCCGAGCAGCGAGAACATGCCGAGCAGGAACACGTCGCCGCGGAACATGTCGCGATCCTCGAGGTACTTGCGCGAATAGACGAGCGAGACCGCGAAACCGAACGACACGACTGCCTTCATCGTGCTCGCGAACGAGTCGACGACGACCATCTTCGAGAAGAAGTAGTACTGCTGCGGGTCGAGTGCCTGCACCGCGAACCACACGCCGGCGACGACCGACGAAACAACCGCGATCAGGTAAGTCAGGCGGCGGCCGGAAGCACCGGTAAAGGTGTCGTTCAGCCATGCGACGACGATGGCGGCCATCACCAGCGCGTCAGGCAACAGGACATTCATAGGAGCGTTCATGATCTTGATTTCCTCCGCTCGCGATTACTGCGCCAGCGGCAGCTTGGACTGCGCGACATGGGAGAGGAGGTTTTCCACGGAAACGTGCATCACGTCGGTGAAAGGCTTCGGATACAGGCCCATCAGCAGCGTGAACGCGGCGAGCACGGCCAGCATCAGGAATTCGCGACGGCCGATGTCCTTCAGCTTGGCAACGTGGTCGTTCGCCACCGCGCCGAAATACACGCGCTTGTACATCCACAGCGTGTAAGCAGCGCCGAGGATCAGCGTGAACGCCGCGCCGAATGCGATCCAGAAGTTGTACTGGACGGCCGCGAGAATCACCATGAACTCGCCGACGAAACCCGACGTGCCCGGCAGGCCGCAGTTGGCCATCGAGAACAGCATCGCGAACGCCGCGAACTTCGGCATCACGTTGACGACGCCACCGTAATCGGCGATCTGGCGCGAGTGCACGCGGTCGTACAGCACGCCGATGCAGAGGAACATCGCGCCCGACACGAAGCCGTGCGAGATCATCTGGATGATCGCGCCTTCGACGCCGAGCTGGTTGAAGATGAAGAAGCCGAGCGTGACGAAGCCCATGTGCGCGATCGACGAATACGCGACCAGCTTCTTCATGTCGGCCTGCACCATCGCGACGAGGCCGATGTAGATCACCGCGATCAGCGACAGCGTGATCACGACGGGGGCCAGGAAATGGCTCGCGTCAGGCGTGATCGGCAGCGAGAAGCGCAGGAAACCGTACGCGCCGAGCTTCAGCATGATCGCGGCCAGCACGACCGAGCCGCCCGTCGGCGCTTCCACGTGCGCGTCCGGCAGCCACGTGTGCACCGGCCACATCGGCACCTTCACCGCGAACGCGAGGAAGAACGCGATGAACAGCAGGATCTGCGGCGTCATCGCGATCTTGGCGTTCTGCCACGTCGCGAGGTCGAACGAATGCGTTTCCGTGTACAGGTAGATCAGCGCTACCAGCATCAGCAGCGAGCCGGCCAGCGTGTACAGGAAGAACTTGAATGCCGCATACACGCGGTTCGGGCCGCCCCACACGCCGATGATGATGTACATCGGGATCAGGGTCGCTTCGAAGAACACGTAGAACAGCAGGCCGTCGGCCGCCGAGAAGACGCCGATCATGATCCCGGACAGGATCAGGAACGCCGCGAGGTACTGCGCGACGTTCTCGGTGATGACTTCCCATGCGGCGATCACGACGATCACCGTGATCAGCGCGGTCAGCACGACGAACCACATCGAGATGCCGTCGACGCCGAGGTGATACGCGATGTCAAAGCGCTCGATCCAGGTCGACTTCTCGACGAACTGCAGCGCAGCCGTGCTCGAATCGAAGCCCGTGATCAGCGGGATCGTGACCGCGAGGCCGAGCAGCGAACCGATCAGCGCGATCCAGCGGGCCGTCCCCGGATTTTTGTCATTACCCACCGCAAGCACGAGGAGGCCGAAAACGATCGGCAGCCAGATCGCGGTACTGAGAATCGGAAAAGCGTGCATTAAGTTGTCCCCCGCCTTATTTGCCGCCGAGCGTTACAAACAGGGTCAGGAGCCCCAGCATGCCGATGATCATGGCGAACGCGTAGTGATAGATGTAACCGGATTGGAGGAAGCGGATCACGCTGGCGAACCAGCCGATGAACCGGGCGCTGCCGTTGACGAGGCCGTCGATCACGACGACGTCACCTTCCTTCCACAGGCCGCGGCCGATCGCCACCGAACCACGGGCGAACACCACTTCGTTGATCTTGTCCATGTAGTACTTGTTGTCCAGCAGCGTGTAGATCGGGCCGAACGCGCGGCGGATCGACGCCGGCAGATCCGGACGCTTCAGGTACAGGAACCAGGCGACAACGACACCGGCGAGCGCGAGCCAGACCGGCAGACCCGACACCGAGTGCAGGCCCATGCCCACCCAGCCGTGGAACTCCTCGGCCATCTCGGCCAGCGCCGGGTGGTTTTCGCCGATGAAGATCACCTTGTCGAATGCAACGCCGTGCTGGAAGAAGTCGCCGAACAGCATCGGGCCGACCGCGATCGCACCGATGATCACCGACGGGATCGCCAGCAGGACCAGCGGCACCCACACGACCCACGGGGTCTCGTGCGGCTCGTGCGCGTGGTCGTCATGACCATGGCCATGACCGTGGTCGTCGTGGCCGTGCGCGGCCGCCATGCCCATCGGCGATTCCGGATGCTTCGGCTTGCGGAAGCGCTCTTCACCGTGGAACACCAGGAAATACATGCGGAACGAGTACAGCGCCGTGACGAACACGCTCGCGACGACCGCGAAGTACGCGAAGCCCGAACCCGGCAGGTGCGAAAGCTTCACCGCGTCGATGATCGAGTCCTTCGAGTAGAAGCCCGAGAAGAACGGCGTACCGATCAGCGCGAGCGAACCGATGAGCGACGTGATCCACGTGATCGGCATGTACTTGCGCAGGCCGCCCATGTTGCGGATGTCCTGGTCGTGGTGCATGCCCATGATGACCGAGCCGGCGCCGAGGAACAGCAGCGCCTTGAAGAACGCGTGCGTCATCAGGTGGAACAGCGCGACCGGGTACGCGGACACGCCGAGCGCGACCGTCATGTAGCCGAGCTGCGACAGCGTCGAATAGGCGACCACCCGCTTGATGTCGTTCTGGATGATGCCGAGGAAGCCCATGAACAGCGCCGTGATCGCGCCGATCACCGTGACGAACGACAGCGCGGTGTCCGACAGCTCGAACAGCGGCGACATGCGCGACACCATGAAGATGCCGGCCGTCACCATCGTCGCCGCGTGAATCAGCGCCGAGATCGGGGTCGGGCCTTCCATCGAGTCCGGCAGCCACACGTGCAGCGGGAACTGTGCCGACTTACCCATCGCGCCGATGAACAGGCAGATACAGGCCACGGTCAGCAGGCCCCAGTCGGTGCCCGGGAAGTGCAGGCTCGCGAGTTCCGCGCGCTTCGCGAACACTTCGCCGTAGTTCATCGAGCCGGCGAACGCGAGCAGCAGGCCGATGCCGAGCAGGAAGCCGAAGTCGCCCACGCGGTTCACGAGGAACGCCTTCATGTTCGCGTAGATCGCGCTCTCACGCGTGAAGTAGAAGCCGATCAGCAGGTACGACACCAGACCCACCGCTTCCCAGCCGAAGAACAGCTGCAGGAAGTTGTTGCTCATCACGAGCATCAGCATCGAGAACGTGAACAGCGAGATGTACGAGAAGAAGCGCTGGTAGCCGTCTTCTTCCGCCATGTAGCCGATCGTGTACACGTGCACCATCAGCGAGACGAAGGTCACGACGACCATCATCATCGCGGTCAGCGAATCGACGAGGAAGCCGACTTCGAGCTTCAGCGAGCCGACGTTCATCCATTCGTAGACGGTCGCGTTGAAGCTTGCGCCGCCCATCACGTCGAAGAAGACTTTCGCCGACAGGAGGAACGCGATCATTACGCCGAGGATCGTGATCCGGTGTGCGCCCTTGCGCCCGACTGCGTTCCCGAACAGCCCCGCAATCAGCGAGCCGGCCAGCGGAGCGAGCGGAATCGCCAGCAGCAGGTTTTCATTGAGTGTCGTTGACATAACAGCGTTGCCTGAAATTAACCTTTGAGCTGATCGAGATCCTCGACATTGATCGTGTCGAGCTTACGGAACAGGGTCACCAGAATCGCGAGGCCGATCGCGGCTTCCGCTGCGGCGACCGTCAGCACGAAGAACACGAAGATCTGGCCGTGCACATCGCCGAGGTAGTGCGAAAACGCGACGAAGTTGGTATTCACCGCCAGCAGCATCAGTTCGATCGACATCAGGATGATGATGACGTTGCGGCGGTTCAGGAAGATCCCGACGATCGCGATCGCAAAGAGGATCGCGCCGAGCACGAGGTAATGAGCAAGAGTCAGCATGGTTTTCCTTTCCTCCGCTTAGCCGTTGGTGCCCGAACCGGCTTCGCTCTGCGCCGTTTCCGGCTGCGGCTTGTCCGCTTCCATCTTCACGAGGCGCACACGGTCGTTGCGGCGCACCTTGACCTGATCCGACACGCGCTGGCGCTTGCTGTCCTTGCCCTTGCGCTCGGTCAGCCCGATCGCGGCAATGATCGCGACCAGCAGCACGAGGCCGGCGATTTCAAACGCGAAGATGTAGTCGGTGTAGATCACCTTGCCGATCAGTCGCGTGTTCGACCAGTTGGCCATTTCGCCCGTCGCCATCGCGTGCACCGTCTGCGTGTCGCCGTAACCGCGCCACAGGATCAGCGCGGTTTCGATCACGATGATCGCGCCGACCACGGTCGCCATCGGGACGAAGCGCTTGAAGTCGCGGCGCAGGTAGTCGATGTTGATGTCCAGCATCATCACGACGAACAGGAACAGCACCATCACGGCGCCCACGTAGACCAGCACCAGCAGGATCGCGAGGAACTCCGCTTCCAGCAGCATCCAGATCGCGGCGGCGTTGAAGAACGCCAGCACAAGGAAAAGCGCAGACGCCACCGGGTTGCGCGAAGTGATCACCTTCAGCCCTGATACCACCAGGAGCAGCGCGAAGATGTAGAACAGTACGGTCGTGAATTCCATGATTACCGGTTCATCGTTAGGCCATAGTCAGGCGCGGCTTGCGGGACGCTCTCGCGTGCCGCACCCGTCGCGGCGGCACGGCCCAGGCTTCGGGCCGGCACTGCAAACACAATCAACGATACGGCGCGTCGGCAGCCTTCGCCGCGGCGATGTCCTTCTCGTAGCGATCGCCCACCGCGAGCAGCATTTCCTTCGTGAAATAGAGGTCGCCGCGCTTTTCGCCGTGGTACTCGAGAATCTGCGTCTCGACGATCGAATCGACCGGGCAGCTCTCTTCGCAGAAACCGCAGAAGATGCACTTCGTCAGGTCGATGTCGTAGCGCGTCGTGCGGCGCGTGTTGTCCGCGCGCGTTTCCGATTCGATCGTGATCGCCATCGCGGGGCACACGGCCTCGCAGAGCTTGCACGCGATGCAGCGCTCTTCTCCGTTTTCATAGCGGCGCAGCGCATGCAGCCCGCGGAAGCGCGGCGAAATCGGGGTCTTCTCTTCCGGGAACTGCACGGTGAACTTGCGCTTGAACGTGTAACGACCGGTCAGCGCGAGCCCCTTCAGCAGCTCGGTCAGGAAGAAGGTCTTAAAGAAGTGTTGGATAGCCGTCATGATTTCGTCCTTACTTCACCCAGATGTTCAGCGGCGACATCATCCAGCAGCCGACCACGACCACCCAGATCACCGTGACGGGCAGGAACACCTTCCAGCCCAGACGCATGATCTGGTCGTAACGGTAGCGCGGGAACGTCGCGCGGACCCAGATGAACACCGACAGCAGTGCGAAGACCTTCAGCACCAGCCAGAAGATGCCCGGGATGAACGACAGGAATTCGAACGGTGCGTCCCAGCCACCGAGGAACAGCGTCGCAGCCAGCGCCGAGATCACGATCATGTTGATGTACTCGGCGAGGAAGAACAGCGCGAACGCCATGCCCGAGTAATCGATCATGTGACCGGCAACGATTTCCGACTCCCCTTCCACCACGTCGAACGGGTGGCGGTTCGTTTCGGCGATGCCCGAAATGAAGTAGACGACGAACGCCGGCAGCAGCGGCAGCCAGTTCCACGACAGGAAGTTCACGCCGTGGCCGGCGAAGAAACCGTGCTGTTGCGAACCCACGATTTCCGACAGGTTCAGGCTGCCGGCCGTCATCAGCACCAGCACCAGCGCGAAGCCCATCGAGATTTCGTACGACACCATCTGTGCCGCGGCGCGCATCGCGCCGAGGAACGCGTACTTCGAGTTCGATGCCCAGCCCGCGAGAATCACCGCGTACACGCCGATCGACGAGATCGCCATCGCGTACAGCAGGCCCGCGTTCACGTTCGCGAGGACCGCTTCGGCCTGGAACGGGATCACGGCCCACACGGCGAACGCCGGCACGACGGTCATCACCGGCGCGATCAGGTACAGCCAGCGGCTGGCGGCGCTCGGCTGAATGACTTCCTTCAGCAGCAGCTTCAGCACGTCGGCGATCGGCTGCAGCAGGCCGCCGGGGCCGACGCGGTTCGGGCCGAGACGCACGTGCATCCAGCCGATCAGCTTGCGTTCCCACAGAATCAGGTACGCGACGCACAGCAGGATGACGACGGAGACGACGAGGATGCGCACGACGGCCCACACCGTCGGCCATGCGAAGCCGAGAAGCTGGGACCCGCCCGCGTTGATCGTATCGAACAAGCTCATTTACGCCTTCTCCACCACCAGTTCACCGGACAGGCTGCCGAGCGCTGCGCCGGCAGGCGTTGCCGCCGACACGCGAACGACCGTCTCCGCAAGATTCGCGTCGCGCACGGCCGGCAACTGCACCGCACGCTCGCCCTGGCGCACGCGCACCGCGTCGCCTTCCTTCAAGCCCAGCTTGTCGAACAGCACGGCCGGCAGGGCTGCGGCATTCGCCGCCTTCGCGGCGGCCGTCAGGTGCAGCGCACCTGCGCGGCGCACGAGCGCATCGGCGTGATAGATCGGCACATCGGCCAGACGCTCGAAGCCGCCGTTCGCGGCATTCGCGGCGGCGCGCACCGGCGCGACCGACGTCTGGTTCGACAGGCGGCCCGCGACGCCGGCGTCGCCGAGCGCAGCGAGACGCACTTCTTCCGCGGTCTCGTATTCGAAGTTCGGCAGGCCGAGCAGGCTGCCGAGCACGCGCAGCACCTTCCAGCCCGGACGCGTGTCGCCGAGCGGGCGCACGACGCCGTTGAAGCTCTGCACGGTACCTTCCGCATTCACGTACGTGCCGGCCGTCTCCGTGAACGGCGCGACCGGCAGCAGCACGTCGGCGTAGTCGAGGCCGTGCTTGAACGGCGACATCACGACGACCATTTCCGCCTGGTTCAGCGCGGCCAATGCCTGTGCCGGATCAACGGTGTCGAATTCCGGCTCGACGTTCAGCAGCACGTAGCCCTTGCGCGGCTGCGCGAACGCTTCACGTGCGTTCAGGCCGCCTTCGCCCGGCAGTGCGCCGACGACGTGCGCGCCGACCGTGTTCGCCGCTTCCGTCAGGAAGCCGAACGTGGCGCCGGTGTTGTCGGCGATCCACTTGGCGACGGCGTGCAGCTTCGCGAATTCCGGATGGCGGACCGCGACGTTGCCGAGCAGCACCGCACGGCGTTCGCCGTTCGCGAGCGACTGGGCGACAGCCTGCGCGGCCGGCGATGCGGTAACGCCAGCCAGCGCGTCGGGCAGCGCGACGCCGCGCAGTTGCGCGACCGCGGCAGCGATGCCGGCCAGCTGGTCGAGCCATGCCGACGGCGCGGCAACGATGCGCTGCGCGGTCGGGATCAGTGCGTCGTCACCGGTCGCGTGCAGGAAGTGCAGCTTCGCGCCGTTCTTCGCGGCCTGACGCAGGCGGGCGGCAAACAGCGGGTGGTCGCGGCGCAGGAACGAACCGACGACGAACGCGGCATCCACGTTCGACAGGTCGGCGATCGGCATGCCGAGCCACGGTGCGCCCTGGACCGGCGCCGAGAAATCCTGCTGACGCAGACGGAAATCGACGTTCGGCGTCTTCAGTTCGTTGGCGAGCTGCTTCACGAGGAACAGCTCTTCGGCGGTGCTGTGCGCGCTCGCGAGCATCGCCAGCGCGTTCGCGCCGTGATCCGCGGCGATGCCCTTCAGGCCCTTCGCGACGTATTCGAGCGCGGTCTGCCAGTCGGTT
Organism: Burkholderia sp. ZZQ-2; assembly: GCF_050768715.1. NCBI lineage: Bacteria > Pseudomonadati > Pseudomonadota > Betaproteobacteria > Burkholderiales > Burkholderiaceae > Burkholderia > Burkholderia sp. ZZQ-2. Next base: position 24,896 of record NZ_LDVA01000326.1, read on the forward strand.
TCGATCCACTGGCCGCCCTGCTTCAGCATCGGCTTCGTCAGGCGCTCTTCACTGTTGAGGCCTTCATACGAGAAGCGGTCCTTGTCCGAGATCCAGCATTCGTTGATCGCTTCGTTCTCGAACGGCAGCACGCGCATCACGCGGTTGTTCTTCACCTGCACGACGAGGTTCGCGCCGACGGAATCGTGCGGGCTCACCGACTTGCGGCGCGACAGTTCCCACGTACGGGCGCTGTAGCGGAACGGCTTGCTGGTCAGCGCGCCGACCGGGCACAGGTCGATCATGTTGCCCGACATTTCGGAATCGACCGTCTTGCCGACGAACGTCGTGATTTCCGAGTGCTCGCCGCGGCCCAGCATGCCGAACTCCATCACGCCGGCGATTTCCTGGCCGAAGCGGACGCAGCGCGTGCAGTGGATGCAGCGCGACATCTCTTCCATCGAGATCAGCGGGCCCACGTTCTTGTGGAACACCACGCGCTTTTCTTCCGAGTAGCGCGACGACGACTTGCCGTAGCCGACCGCCAGATCCTGCAGCTGGCATTCGCCGCCCTGATCGCAGATCGGGCAGTCGAGCGGGTGGTTGATGAGGAGGAATTCCATCACCGACTGCTGCGCCTTCACGGCCTTGTCGGATTGCGTATGGACGATCATGCCGGCCGACACGGGAGTCGCACAGGCAGGCACGGCCTTCGGCATCTTCTCGACTTCGACGAGACACATCCGGCAGTTGGCCGCAACCGACAGTTTCTTGTGATAGCAGAAGTGAGGAATGTACGTATCCGCCTTGTGCGCAGCCTGGATCACCATGCTGCCTTCGGGCACCTCGACCTTCTTGCCGTCTATTTCAAGTTCAACCATGATGGTGAATGGTCCTTAACCTATTTCCGCCCGTTCGCGCCTTCGCCCGACCGTGCGCTCAAATTCCGCAACCGGGTTCGCTTCAGGCCGCCGCCGCGTGCGCGTGGCCGCCGACCATGCAGTGCTTGTGCTCGACGTGGTACGCGAATTCGTCCCAGTAGTGCTTGAGCATCCCGCGTACCGGCATCGCCGCCGCATCGCCGAGTGCACAGATCGTGCGGCCCATGATGTTCTCGGCCACCGAGTTCAGCAGGTCCAGATCTTCCTGGCGGCCTTCGCCGTGCTCGATACGGTTCACGACGCGATACAGCCAGCCGGTGCCTTCACGGCACGGCGTGCACTGGCCGCACGATTCCTCGTAGTAGAAGTACGACAGGCGCAGCAGCGAGCGCACCATGCAGCGCGTCTCGTCCATCACGATCACCGCGCCGGAACCGAGCATCGAGCCCGCCTTCGCGATCGAATCGTAGTCGAGATCCGTCTGCATCATGATGTCGCCCGGGATCACCGGTGCCGACGACCCGCCCGGAATCACGGCCTTGATCTTCTTGCCGCCGCGCATCCCCCCGGCGAGCTCCATCAGCGTCGCGAACGGCGTGCCGAGCGGCACTTCGTAGTTGCCCGGACGCTCGACGTCGCCCGATACCGAGAAAATCTTCGTGCCGCCGTTGTTCGGCTTGCCGATCTCGAGGTAATTCTGCGGCCCGATGGACAGCAGGAACGGCACCGCGGCGAACGTCTCGGTGTTGTTGATCGTGGTCGGCTTGCCGTACACGCCGAAGCTCGCCGGGAAAGGCGGCTTGAAGCGCGGCTGGCCCTTCTTGCCTTCGAGCGATTCGAGCAGCGCCGTTTCCTCGCCGCAGATGTACGCGCCGTAACCGTGGTGCGCGTGCAGCTGGAACGAGAATTCCGAGCCCATGATGTTGTCGCCGAGGAAACCCGCTGCACGCGCTTCATCGAGCGCGGCCTCGAAGCGTCGATACACTTCGAAGATTTCGCCGTGGATGTAGTTGTAGCCGACGGTAATGCCCATCGCGTACGCGCCGATGGCCATGCCTTCGATCAGCGCGTGCGGGTTCCAGCGCAGGATGTCGCGATCCTTGAACGTACCCGGCTCGCCTTCGTCCGAGTTGCAGACGAGGTACTTCTGCCCCGGGAACTGGCGCGGCATGAAGCTCCACTTCAGGCCGGTCGGAAAACCCGCACCGCCGCGGCCGCGCAGGCCCGACGCCTTGACGTCGGCGATCACCTGCTCGGGCGGAATCTTTTCTTCGAGAATGCGGCGCAGCTGCTTGTAGCCGCCGCGCGCGACGTAATCTTCGAGATGCCAGTTCTCGCCGTTCAGACCAGCGAGGATCAGCGGTTTGATGTGACGGTCGTGGAGGGACGTCATTTCGAGAGCTCCTCAAGCAGCTGGTCGATCTTCTCGCGGCTCATGAAGCTGCACATTCTGTGATTGTTCACCAGCAGCACCGGCGCATCGCCGCACGAGCCCATGCATTCGCCTTCCTTCAGCGTGAACTTGCCGTCAGGCGTGGTCTCGCCGAAGCCGATGCCCAGCTTCTGTTTCAGGTAGTCGGCAGTCGCTTCCGCGCCGCCGTGCGGGCCAAGCTGGCACGGCAGGTTCGTACAGAGCGTGATCTTGTGCTTGCCGACCGGGTTGAGCTCGTACATCGTGTAGAACGTCGCGACTTCCTGCACGGCAACGGCCGGCATGCCGAGATAGTCCGCAACGAACTGCATCAGTTCGGGCGACAGCCAGCCGTGCTCTTCCTGAGCAACGGCCAACGCCGACATCACGGCGGACTGTTTCTGATCGGCGGGATACTTCGTCAACGCTCGATCGATTTCCTTCAGGCCTTCAGCTGAGATCATTTTCAGACACGACTCTTTCAATTCCTACCGAACGAACAACCTGCCGCACACTGGGGTGCATGGACGGCAGACCTGGCGCTCACTCTGTTGACAGCTTGCGAAGCCGCGCCGGTTCAGCGCATGCAGCATGTGACTTCGCGTGTGACTTACCGCTCGCCGCCCGCGACAAACGGGCGGCGCAACCATTAGCGATCGATTTCGCCGAACACGATGTCCTGCGTACCGATGATCGTGACGGCGTCGGCGATCATGTGACCGCGCGCCATTTCGTCGAGCGACGCCAGGTGCGCGAAACCCGGTGCGCGAATCTTGAGGCGATACGGCTTGTTGGCACCGTCCGACACGAGGTAGATGCCGAACTCACCCTTCGGATGCTCGACCGCCGCGTACGCTTCGCCTTCCGGCACATGGAAACCTTCGGTGAAGAGCTTGAAGTGGTGAATCAAGTCTTCCATGTTGGTCTTCATGCCGACGCGCGACGGCGGTGCAACCTTGTGATTGTCGGTCATCACCGGGCCCGGATTCTTGCGGAGCCACTCAATACACTGTTTCGCGATACGGATCGACTGGCGCATTTCTTCGACGCGAACCAGGTAGCGGTCGTAGCAATCGCCATTCACGCCGACCGGCACGTCGAAATCCATGCGATCGTACACTTCGTACGGTTGCTTCTTGCGCAGGTCCCAGGCGATGCCCGAGCCGCGCAGCATCGGGCCCGTCAGGCCCATCTGCAGCGCACGTTCCGGGCTGACCACGCCGATCCCGACCAGACGCTGCTTCCAGATCCGGTTGTCGGTGAGCAGCGTTTCGTATTCGTCGACGCACTTCGGGAAGCGCGTGAAGAAGTCGTCGATGAAGTCGAGCACCGAGCCGCTGCGCGCTTCGTTCATCTTCGCGAGCGCTTTCTCGTTGCGAATCTTCGACGCCTTGTATTGCGGCATTGCGTCAGGCAGGTCGCGGTAGACGCCGCCCGGACGGTAGTACGCCGCGTGCATCCGGGCACCGGACACCGCTTCGTACACGTCCATCAGGTCTTCGCGTTCGCGGAATGCGTACAGGAACACCGCCATCGCGCCGACGTCGAGTGCGTGCGCGCCGATCCACATCAGGTGGTTCAGCACGCGCGTGATCTCGTCGAACAGCACGCGGATGTACTGGGCGCGCTCAGGCACTTCGATGCCGAGCAGCTTTTCGATCGCGAGCACGTAGCCGTGCTCGTTGACCATCATCGACACGTAGTCGAGACGGTCCATGTACGGCACGGACTGGATGAAAGTTTTGGATTCCGCGAGCTTTTCCGTCGCGCGGTGCAGCAGGCCGATGTGCGGATCGGCACGCTGAATGACTTCGCCGTCGAGCTCGAGCACGAGGCGCAGCACGCCGTGCGCTGCCGGGTGCTGCGGGCCGAAGTTGAGCGTGTAGTTCTTGATTTCTGCCATGACGCCCCCTTAATGTTTCAGACCGCCATAGCGATCCTCGCGGATCACGCGCGGCGTGATTTCGCGCGGCTCGATCGTCACCGGCTGGTACACGACCCGCTTCTCTTCCGGGTCGTAACGCATTTCGACGTAACCCGACACCGGGAAGTCCTTGCGGAACGGGTGGCCGATGAAGCCGTAGTCGGTGAGGATGCGGCGCAGGTCGGGGTGGCCCTCGAACACGATGCCGTACAGGTCGAACGCTTCGCGCTCGTACCAGTTCGCGGAAGTCCAGATGTCGACCAGCGATGCCACGATCGGCAGGTCGTCGTCCGGCGCGAATGCACGCAGGCGCAGACGCCAGTTGTTCGTGACCGACAGCAGGTGCGACACGGCCGCGAAACGCGGGCCGTCGTAGGCGCCGTCGCCGAAGGTCTGGTAGTCGACGCCGCACAGGTCGATCAGCTGCTCGAAACGGAGCTTCGGATCGTCGCGCAGCGTCTTTGCGACTTCGAGGTAATCGCTCGCCTTCACGACGAGCGTCAGTTCACCGATCGCTTCGGTGAGGCTTACCACGCGCGCGCCGAGCGCGGCTTCGAGGTTTGCCTTGAGGGTCTCGATTTTGCTTGCCATATTGAGGGGACGCTCGGGGCTTTATTGACGGGCGATGGTATTGGTGCGGCGGATCTTCGCCTGAAGCTGGATCACGCCGTAGACCAGCGCCTCGGCCGTGGGCGGACAGCCCGGCACGTAGACGTCGACCGGTACGATCCGGTCGCAGCCGCGAACCACCGAGTACGAGTAGTGGTAGTAGCCACCGCCGTTCGCGCACGATCCCATCGAGATCACCCAGCGCGGCTCGGCCATCTGGTCGTACACGCGGCGCAGCGCGGGCGCCATCTTGTTGCAGAGCGTGCCGGCGACGATCATCACGTCCGACTGACGCGGGCTCGGGCGGAACACGACGCCGAACCGGTCCAGGTCGTAACGGGCCGCGCCCGCATGCATCATTTCGACGGCGCAACACGCGAGCCCGAACGTCATCGGCCACAGCGAGCCGGTACGCGTCCAGTTGATCAGCTTGTCAGCCGTCGTGGTGACAAACCCTTCCTTCAAGACCCCTTCGATACTCATTTGCTTTCCACTCCAGACGAGCGACCGAGCGTGGCCGCCCATGCAAACCGGCGATTAACCCATCACTCCCAGTCGAGGCCGCCTTTCTTCCAGATATAGGCAAAGCCCAGCAGGAATTCGAGCAGAAAAATCATCATTGCGATGAAACCCGGCCAGCCGATGTCCCGGAGCGCGACGCCCCACGGAAACAGGAATGCGGTTTCGAGATCGAAGATGATGAACAGGATGGCGACGAGGTAGTACCGGACGTCGAATTTCATCCGGGCGTCTTCAAAGGCTTCGAAGCCGCACTCGTACGGTGCGTTCTTCTCGACGTCCGGCTTGTTGGGACCAAGAAGCTTGCCGATGCTGACCAGCGCTATACCTAAACCAGTGCCCACGAGGAGGAACAACAAGACGGGGTAATAGGCTGCGAGGTTCAAGGCAATCCTCTATCGGTTGGTTCTGAGCGTCCGGAGAATACCACTTCCGGCGGAAGGAATCATTTCGGAGTGCACGCGATCGCAAGACAACCGCAAGCACACCCCAGAAATGAAAAATGCCAGCCACTAGAAGCGGCTGGCATTGAGTAACTTTGGTGCCGACGGCGAGACTCGAACTCGCACAGCTTTCGCCACTACCCCCTCAAGATAGCGTGTCTACCAATTTCACCACGTCGGCACTGCATGCAACCGGGGTTGTAACTACTTGTTTCCCGCGAATCGCTTCAAGAATTAAATTCTAACCTGAGTCCCGGAATTGTTCAACGCACAATCGCAAAAATTTTAACTTTTTATTTCGGGACATCCTGGCCCGGCGCGCTCGCAGCCGAACCCGCAACGGCGGCGGATGCCGCGACTACCGGCGCCGATGCTGCAGGTGCCGATGCCGGCGCGGTCGCTGCCGTGCCGAGCACACCGGCCGACGGCGTCGACTTGTACGAACCGAGATACGTCAGCGCCAGCGTCGCGACGAAGAAGATCGTCGCGAGAATGCCCGTCGTACGCGACAGGAAGTTTGCCGACCCCGTGGCACCGAACAGGCTGCCCGACGCGCCGCTGCCGAACGCAGCACCCATGTCGGCACCCTTGCCGTGCTGCAGCAGCACGAGACCAATCACACCGAGTGCAGACAGCACCTGCACCACAATAATCAGCGTCTTGAATAACAGCATCACACCCACCCGATTGGATCGGGCGACCGGAACGACCGGCCGCCCTCATGGTTCAATTCGATCCCGGACCGCTTATCGCGCGGCCCGGCAGATCGCCAGGAAATCTTCCGCCTTCAGCGACGCGCCGCCGATCAGGCCACCGTCGATGTCCGGCTGCGCGAACAGCTCTTCCGCGTTGTCCGGCTTCACGCTGCCGCCGTACAGCACGGACACGTCCGCCGCACCCTTTGCCGCGAGACGCCCACGCAGGAACGCATGCACGTCCTGTGCCTGCGCCGACGTCGCGCTCTTGCCCGTGCCGATCGCCCAGACCGGCTCGTACGCGACGACGATGCGCGCAGCCTCGTCGGCCGTCAGCACGGCAAGCACTGCGTCGAGCTGCGCACCGACCACCTGCTCGGTCGCACCCGACTCGCGCTCGTCGAGCGTCTCGCCAACGCACACGACCGGCGTGAGCCCCGCCGCGAGCGCGCGCTGCGTCTTCGCCGCGACCGTCTCGTTGCGCTCGCCGTGATACGCGCGACGCTCCGAATGACCGACGATCGCATAGCGTGCGCCGAACTCCGCGACCATCGCGGCCGCCACTTCGCCGGTGAACGCGCCCTGTTCGTGCGCCGACACGTCCTGCGCCCCCCAGGCGACACGGCCGCCGTCGAGCTGCGCCTGAACCTGCGCGAGATACGGGAACGGCACGCACACGCCGACCGATGTTTCGGCCGCCACCGCGCCCGCACCCTGCACCACTTCGTTCAGCAACGCCTGGTTGCCGGCCAGCCGGCCGTGCATCTTCCAGTTGCCGATCACACGCTTAGTTCTCTGTTTCGACATCGTGTCTGTCTCGTCACCGCTTGGTCATTAACGTGCCGGAAACCGGCCGTCAGGTTTGATCTGGCGAAGCAAACCCGCGATTTTACTGCGCACGGCTTGAACCGGTCAAACCGCGCATGTCAAGCCCGGCCACACGGGCCGTCAGGCGTTCGACCCCCAATCCAGGACGATCTTGCCGGTGTGTTCGCTGCTTTCCATCAGCGCATGCGCCTGCGCGGCATCCGCGGCCGGCAATACACGATAGATCACCGGCTTGATACGGCCATCGGCAATCAGCGGCCACACGCGCGCCTTCAGTTGCGCGGCGATCTGCGCCTTGAACTCGACCGGACGCGGGCGCAGCGTCGAACCCGTGATCGTCAGCCGGCGACGCAGGATCTCGCCGAGGTTGACGTCGGCCTTCGCGCCGCCGAGCAGCGCGATCAGCACGAGACGGCCGCCATCCGCGAGTGCGGACAGTTCGCGCGGCACGTACGAGCCCGCCACCATGTCGAGGATCACGTCGACGCCGCGATCGTGCGTCAGCGACTTCACGACCTCGACGAAGTCTTCCGTCTTGTAGTTGATCGCCCGCTCGGCGCCGAGCGCCTCGCACGCGCGGCACTTGTCGGCAGTACCGGCCGTCGCGAACACGCGAAAACCAAGCGCATGCGCGATCTGGATCGCCGTCACGCCGATGCCGCTCGAGCCGCCCTGCACGAGCAGCGTCTCCTGCTCGCCGCCCTCGCCCGCACCGAGCTGCGCACGGTCGAACACGTTGCTCCATACGGTGAAGAACGTTTCGGGCAGCGACGCGGCCTCGATATCCGTAAGCCCGTCGGGTACCGGCAGGCATTGCAGCAGCGGCGCGACCGCATACTCGGCATAACCGCCGCCCGCGAGAAGCGCACACACACGATCGCCCAGCTTCAGGCCGAACGGGTTCAGCGCCGCGTCGGACAGGTCGCCGCCGACGACCTCACCCGCGACCTCGAGGCCCGGCAGATCCGACGCGCCCGGCGGCGGCGCATACGCGCCCTTGCGCTGAAACACGTCGGGCCGGTTCACGCCGGAAGCCGCCACCTTGATCAGCACTTCGCCGCGCTTCGGTTCGGGGCGCGGCCGCTCCGCGAGCTTCAGCACGTCGGGGGCGCCGAATTCGGTGATTTCGATGGCTTTCATGGTGATGGTCGCTCCGGGATCAGGATCGGAATCGGATGGTGCGCCCGCACGCGGCACGGACGCGTTGCCGGCACTGCTGCGCCGCACAACGATGCTACAGAAAAAACGGCCGGCACGCTTTCGCACTGCCGGCCGTTCGTCTGCCTGCCCGCTTACTGCTGCGGCGGCGTATCCGACTGCGCAGCTGCCGCTGCTTCATTCAGCAGCGCCTTCGCCGACAGGCGCACGCGACCCTTTTCGTCCGTCTGGATGACCTTGACCTTCACTTGCTGGCCTTCCTTCAGGTAGTCGTTGATGTCCTTCACACGCTCGTTGACGATTTCCGAGATGTGCAGCAGGCCATCCTTGCCCGGCAGCAGGTTCACGATCGCGCCGAAATCGAGCAGCTTCAGAACCGTGCCTTCGTACACCTGGCCGACTTCGATCTCGGCCGTGATTTGCTCGATGCGCTTCTTCGCTTCGGCCATGCCGTCGCTGTTCGTGCTCGCGATCGTCACGACGCCGTCGTCCGAGATGTCGATGGTCGTGCCCGTTTCTTCCGTCAGCGCGCGGATCACCGAACCGCCCTTGCCGATCACGTCGCGGATCTTTTCCGGGTTGATCTTGATCGTGATCATGCGCGGCGCGAATTCCGACAGTTGCGTGTTCGCACCCGAAACCGCCGACGTCATCTTGCCGAGGATGTGCATGCGGCCTTCCTTCGCCTGCGCGAGCGCGACCTGCATGATTTCCTTCGTGATGCCCTGGATCTTGATGTCCATCTGCAGCGCGGTCACGCCCTGCTCGGTGCCCGCGACCTTGAAGTCCATGTCGCCGAGGTGATCTTCGTCGCCGAGGATGTCGGTCAGCACCGCGAACTTGTTGCCTTCGAGGATCAGGCCCATCGCGATACCCGCGACGTGCGCCTTCATCGGCACGCCGGCGTCCATCAGCGCGAGGCAGCCGCCGCACACCGATGCCATCGACGACGAACCGTTCGATTCGGTGATTTCCGACACGACGCGGATCGAGTAGCCGAATTCGTCGGCGCTCGGCAGGCACTTGACCAGCGCGCGCTTCGCGAGGCGGCCGTGGCCGATTTCGCGACGCTTCGGCGAGCCGACGCGGCCCGTTTCGCCGGTCGCGAACGGGGGCATGTTGTAGTGGAGCATGAAGCGCTCGCGGTATTCGCCTTCGAGCGCGTCGATGATCTGCTCGTCACCCTTCGTGCCGAGCGTCGCGACGACCAGCGCCTGCGTTTCGCCGCGCGTGAACAGCGCGGAGCCGTGGGTACGCGGCAGCACGCCGGTACGGATCTCGATCGGGCGCACGGTGCGCGTGTCGCGGCCGTCGATACGCGGCTCGCCGTTCAGGATCTGCGAACGGACGATCTTCGCTTCGATGTCGAACAGCACGTTGCCGACGGTGGCCTTGTCGGCCGCCGCCGTACCGGCTGCCAGTGCGTCTTCCTCGAGCTTCGCCGAGGTCGCTGCGTAAACTTCCTTCAGCTTCGCCGAACGCGCTTGCTTGTCGCGCAGCTGGTAAGCGGCGAGCAGGTCGTTCTGTGCCAGCTCGGTCACGCGTGCGATCAGCGCCTCGTTCTTCGGCGCCGGCTGCCAGTCCCACTCGGGCTTGCCGCCTTCGCGCACCAGTTCGTGGATCGCGTCGATCGCGACTTGCATCTGCTCGTGGCCGAACACCACGGCGCCCAGCATCACGTCTTCCGACAGCTGGTCGGCTTCCGATTCGACCATCAGCACCGCACGCTCCGTACCCGCGACGACGAGGTCGAGGCTCGATGCCTTGATCTGGTCACGCGTCGGGTTCAGCACGTAGGCGTTGTCGATGTAGGCAACGCGCGCAGCACCGACCGGGCCGTTGAACGGCAGGCCCGACACGGCGAGCGCAGCCGATGCGCCGATCAGCGCGGGGATGTCCGCCGGGATTTCCGGGTTCACGGACAGCACGTGGATCACGACCTGGACTTCGTTGTAGAAGCCTTCCGGGAACAGCGGGCGCAGCGGACGGTCGATCAGGCGCGACGTCAGCGTCTCGTGCTCCGACGGACGACCTTCGCGACGGAAGAAGCCACCCGGGATCTTGCCGGCCGAGTAGGTCTTCTCGAGGTAATCGACGGTCAGCGGGAAGAAGTCCTGACCCGGCTTCGCCGACTTCGCGCCGACGACGGTTGCCAGCACGACGGTGTCTTCGACGTCGACGATCACGGCGCCGCTTGCCTGGCGAGCGACTTCACCGGTTTCGAGGCGCACCTTGTGCTGGCCCCACTGGAATTCCTTCACGACCTTGTTGAACATGGACATGGTTGCTCCTTTGAATTCATGCATTTCATTCGCCGCGCCGGCCATCCCGCGCGGCGGCGTCCCGACCGAATCACCCGGAGCAAGGTGTGTTTTTTATGCCATTCCAGCGCGGCACTCGTGCAGCGACGCGCTGGAATGACACAAATCCTGCCCCGGTATCAGTCGTTGCGGCGGCCCCGCACGGTCGTGCCGGACAGCCTGCGATGCGTGTGACGCTACGCAACGCGCAAAAACAAAATGCCTGTATCAGCGGACTGACACAGGCATCTTGCTGGCGGCAATCGCCTCGATTACTTACGCAGACCCAGCTTCTCGATCAGTGCGCGGTAACGGTCGGCATCCTTGCCCTTGAGGTAGTCGAGCAGCTTGCGGCGGCGGCTCACCATGCGCAGCAGGCCGCGGCGGCTGTGGTGATCCTTCGCGTGGGTTTTGAAGTGACCCGTCAGTTCGACGATACGTGCGGTCAGCAGTGCGACCTGGACTTCGGGCGACCCCGTGTCGTTCGTACCGCGGGCGAACTGAGCAACGACTTCCGACTTCTTGATATCTGCAACAGACATGAGATTTCCTTGGTTTCTACTTTCTAACTGAACAGGCGGACACGGAAGAATGGCCGTGCCGTGACTTACAACCGGCGGGCATTGTAGCACAACTCCACGCCGTTCTTACCGCCCCCTGTCACGGGCGTGTCATCGAACAGGCGGACGGCATCTCGGTACGCTGCGCCGGCACCGCGAGCACCGTCCGGAAGCCATAGCCCGACCCCTCGTTATCGAAGCGCACGCCCGGCGTGCCGGCCTTGTCCATCTCCATCACGTAAAGGGGCTGGATCAACTGATGGTCCTGCGCGCGCATCCGCGACGCATGGAAACCGTCGTCGAACGACAGACCCTCGAGCGCACGCGCGACCGCGACAGGGTCGGCCGAACCCGCACGGTTCATCGCGGCGGCCAGCATCTCGATCATCAGGCTCATCCGCCGCACCGGATAGTCGTCCTGGGCGGCCGGAAAACGGTTCCGGAACGCCCGGTAGAACGCATCCGATTTCGCACCGCCTGCGTTCGGGTGCCAGTCCGCCACGGCGACGACCCGCCCGACACCGGCGTCGCCGAGGGCTGCCGGCGCGCCGAGGCTGTTGCCGTAGAACGTGTAGAACTTCGCATTCAGCCCTTGCTCCCGCGCCGCCTTCACGAGCAGCGTGAGGTCGTTGCCCCAGTTGCCGGTCACGACGGCGTCGGCGCCGCTCGCGCGGATCTTCGCGATATACGGCGAGAAATCCTTGATCCGGCCGATCGGGTGGAACTCGTCGCCGGCGATCGTCACGTCCGGGCGCCGCGCGGCCAGCGCCTGCCGTGCGAGCGTGCTGACGTCGTGGCCGAAACTGTAGTCCTGGTTCAGCAGGTAGACCTTGCGCAGCGCGCGGTCGCGTGCCATCACGTCCGCGAGTGCGGCCATCCGCATGCCGGCGTGCGCATCGAAGCGGAAATGCCAGAAACTGCAGCGCGCGCCGGTCAGCGCCGGATCGTCGGCCGAATAGTTGAGGAACAGCATCCGGTTGTCCGGATCGCGCGCGTTCAGCTTGTCGAGCGCCGCGACGAGCGCGGCCGCGACGGCCGAGCTGTTGCCCTGCGTGACGAAACCGATGTGGCGATCCGCGGCCGCGCGCAGCTGCACGAGCGCCTCCTCGGGGCTGCCCTTGCTGTCGAGCACGACGAGTTCGAGCGGGTGCGCGCCGTCGCGCAGCTTCACGCCGCCCGCCGCGTTCACCTGCTCGACGCCGAAGCGCAGGTTGCGCTCGACCGCCGCGCCCGCGTTCGCGAACGGGCCCGACATCCCTTCGATCAGCGCGATCCGCACCGGCTCGCCGCCGGCAAATGCGGACGACACCAGCATCCACCCCGCGCTCAACGCGAGCGCGCACCGCTTCCACCCCTGCATCGGCCACCTGCCCTTCAATCAGCCCGAGAAGCGCGGATCATAGGCCGGCGCCCCCGCCGCCCGCAAGCGTGACCGTGCCGGCGATCCGCACCGATTTTTTCCAAGCGATGCGCGATCGCTCGCCGTCCGTGATAAAACGGGACTTGTTTCCGTGTTCTGGAGAATCCCCATGCGCATTCGCATTTCCGCGCGCCTGCCGGTGCTGCTCGCCAGCGCCGCCGCGCTGCTGACCGGTTGCGCGCAACCGTGGCAGCAATACCAGGCCGGCCAGGACGAGTCGGCGATCGTCGCACGCATGGGCCCGCCGCGCGAGATCTACGACCTGCCCGGCGGCGGCAAGCGCCTGATGTGGCCAACCCAGCCGATGGGCGAGATCACCGTCGCGGCCGACGTCGATGCGGCCCACAAGATCGTCAACGTGCGCCAGGTCCTGCAGCCGAGCGAGTTCTATCGTGCGGAGATCGGCAAGTGGACGAAGACCGACGTCCTCGTCAACTTCGGACGCCCCGTCGAGACGTCCTACTTCCCGCTGATGAAGCGCGAGGTATGGACGTACCGGTATCTCGAGGACAACGTCTGGTACATGATGTACAGCTTCTACTTCGACCCGCAGGGCATCCTGCGCATCACGCAGAAAACACCCGACCCGTTGCACGACCCCGACCGCCGCAACCTGTTCTGACCGATTACGCATTTACGCGCAATTATCTCGATGGCCATTCACGAATCATTGCGTGAATGGCCATTTCCTTTTTTCCGCCGGCTTATTAATTCGGCGAATGCGACGGAAATCTTTTCCGATCGATGACATGCCGATGGCAATTCGCTGACATCCCCGTCATACGGGCCTTTGCCTGAAAACAGGCACGCGCAGTGCATATCATGCGGTGAGTTGGTGCATGCAATGCACTACGCCAAACCAATTTGAAACAATTTGTTTCAACACCCCCGAAGCGCTAGGGCATACCCCTAATATCAGTCGAAACTCAACCTTTCAATTTAGAAAGAATGCCATTTCGTCATTTTTGCCGATATTCGATTGCCTTTATCTCAAAGGAGTCCTCATGAATCGCCCCAAGAGCATGCTGGTTGCCAACATCGCCTGGGCCCGCGAAACGCGTGAACACACGCCCGGTTTCTTCGACGCGCTCGCGCGCGGCCAGAACCCGCGCGTGCTGTGGATCGGCTGCGCCGACAGCCGCGTGCCGGCCGAAACCATCACACACTGCGCACCCGGCGAGCTGTTCGTCCATCGCAACATCGCGAACCTGTTCCATCCCGACGACGACAATTCCGCCAGCGTGCTCGAGTACGCGGTGCGCGTGCTGCAGGTCGACCACGTGATCGTGTGCGGGCACTACGGGTGCGGCGGCGTACGCGCATCGCTGCTGCCGCCGCCGTCCGATCTTCCGCACGTCGCACGCCGCATCGCGCCGCTGTGCGCGCTCGCGCGACGCCATCGTGACACGCTGGACGGGCTCGACGACACGGCCGCCGCCGACCGCCTCGCCGAGCTCAACGTGCTCGAGCAGGTGCGGCTGCTGCGTGCGTCCCCGATCGTGCGGGGCCGCGAACGGCCACCGCTCGTGCACGGCTGGATCTTTTCGCTCGCGGACGGCCGCCTGAAGGAACTCGATTCCGGCTACACCACCCCGCCCGCCGACGTCGAACCCGTGCAGGCCGTCGCGGCCTGCGCGCTCGGCTGACCTGCCCCCAAAGCCAATGAAATCATCCCGACCATGAAACTGAACCAGCGCCTGTCCACCCTGCCGCGCGACATCGTCGCCGGCGTCGTCGTGTTCCTCGTCGCGCTGCCGCTGTGTCTCGGCATCGCCAATGCATCCGGTGTCGAACCGTTTGCCGGGCTCGTATCCGGCATCGTCGGCGGCATCGTCGTCGCGCTGCTGAGCGGCTCGTCGCTGTCCGTCAGCGGGCCGGCCGCCGGCCTCGTTGTGATCGTCGTCGAAGGCATCGCACAACTCGGCAGCTTCTCCGCATTCCTGCTCGCGGTGCTGCTGTCCGGCGTCCTGCAGTTCGGGTTCGGCATGCTGCGCGCTGGCCGCTTCGCCGCCTACGTTCCGTCACCCGTCATCAAGGGCATGCTCGCGGCGATCGGCCTGCTGCTGATCGTGAAACAGATTCCGTTCGCGTTCGGTATCGGCGGCTCGGCCGCGCAATCGTTTGCGAACTGGCCCGGCCTGCCGGTCGCGTGGGCCGCCACGGCCATCGCGCTTGCGTCGCTCGCGCTGCTGATCGCGTGGGACACGCCCGCGCTGCGCCGCTTCGCGCTGGTGCGCTCGGTGCCGGCTCCGCTTGCGGTCGTCGTGCTGGGTATCGGCGCCACGCTCGTGCTGAGCATCGTCGCACCGTCGGTCGCGCCGGGCGCCGCCCATCGCGTGACGCTGCCCGAACTCGGCTCGTTCGCGGCCTTTGCGGCGTCGCTCAAGCATGCGGAGCTCGGCCCGAACTTCGCTCAGCTCGTCAATCCGGACGTGTGGCGCGTCGCGATCACGCTCGCGGTCGTCGCGAGCCTCGAGACGCTGCTGAGCCTCGAAGCCGTCGAGCAGATCGACCCGAAGCGCCGGCCGACCCAGCCCGATCGCGAACTCAAGGCCCAGGGCGTCGGCAATCTCGTCGCGGGCGCGGTCGGCGGGCTGCCGATCACGTCGGTGATCGTGCGCAGTTCGGTGAACGTCAACGCGGGCGCGCAAAGCCGGATGTCGGCGATCGTGCACGGGATGCTGCTGCTCGCGAGCGTGTTCGCGCTCACCGGGCTGATCAACCTGATCCCGCTCGCGAGCCTGGCCGCGATCCTGATCCATACCGGCTTCAAGCTGGCGAAACCGGCGCTGTTCCGCTCGGTGATGAAACAGGGGCCGGCCGCCTTCGTGCCGTTCGCCGCGACGATCGCCGGCGTGCTCGCGGTCGACCTGCTGTTCGGCATCGCGCTCGGCCTCGCGTGCAGCGTGCTGGCCGTCGCCGTCGCGAACCTGAAAAGCCCCGTGACGCTCGCGCAGCACGACGACCACTTCCTGCTGTCGTTCCGCAAGGACGTGTCGTTTCTCGGCAAGGTGCAGGTCAAGCATCACCTGCGGCACATTCCCGACCGGGCCGCGGTGATCATCGACGCGACACGCGCCGATTACATCGATCACGACGTGCTCGAACTGCTCGACGCGTTCGTCGCCGATGCGCCGCGACGTAGCATCGCCGTCGAGTTCCGGCGCCGCAGCCCGGTGCCGCGCACGGCCGCGCGCCGCTGGCTGTTCCGTGCGCCGGCCGCCGAATGAGCGGCGCATGAAAAACGCCCCGGCGGCGCAGGGCCGCACGGGGCGTTTCGGTGATGCGCGACGCGCGGCGCTTACGAGCGCTGCGGATTGACCTTGTCGTCCTTCGAATGCAGCTTGTTCAGCGCCGAGATGTACGCCTTCGCGGATGCGGCGACGATGTCCGGATCGGTGCCGACGCCGTTGACGATCCGCCCGCTCTTCGACAGCCGGACAGTCACTTCACCCTGCGCCTGCGTACCGGTCGTAATCGCGTTCACCGAATACAGCAGCAGCTCGGAACCACTGCCGACTTCGCTCTCGATCGCATTGAACGTCGCGTCGACCGGGCCGTTGCCGCGCGCCTCGCCGGTCACTTCCTTGCCGTCGACCCCGAACACGACCTTCGCGTGCGGCTGCTCGCCCGTTTCCGAGTGCTGCGACAGCGACACGAACTTGAAGTGTTCCTGCTCGTGTGCGAGCGCCGATTCCTCGGACACGATCGCGATGATGTCCTCGTCGAAGATCTCGGCCTTGCGATCGGCCAGATCCTTGAAGCGCATGAACGCCGCGTTCAGTTCGCTTTCGCTGTCGAGCGACACGCCAAGCTCCTGCAGGCGCTGCTTGAACGCGTTACGGCCCGACAGCTTGCCGAGCACGATCTTGTTCGCGGTCCAGCCCACGTCTTCCGCGCGCATGATCTCGTAGGTGTCGCGCGCCTTCAGCACGCCGTCCTGGTGGATGCCCGATGCGTGCGCGAACGCATTCGCGCCGACCACCGCCTTGTTCGGCTGCACGACGAAACCGGTGATCTGCGACACGAGCTTCGACGTCGGCACGATCTGCGTCGTGTCGATGCCGACGTCGAGGCCGAAGTAGTCCTTGCGGGTCTTCACCGCCATCACGATTTCCTCGAGCGACGTGTTGCCCGCGCGCTCGCCGAGACCGTTGATCGTACACTCGATCTGGCGCGCGCCGCCGATTTTCACGCCCGCGAGCGAGTTCGCCACCGCCATCCCGAGGTCGTTGTGGCAATGCACGGAGAAGATCGCCTTGTCCGAGTTCGGAATGCGTTCGCGCAGCGTCTTCACGAGGTTGCCGTAGAGCTCGGGCACGCCGTAGCCGACCGTGTCGGCGATGTTGATGGTCGTCGCCCCTTCGGCGATCACGGCTTCCAGCACGCGGCACAGGAAGTCGAGGTCCGAACGGCTGCCGTCTTCCGGCGAGAATTCGACGTTGTCGGTGAACTTGCGTGCGAAACGCACCGCAAGACGCGCCTGCTCGAACACCTGGTCCGGCGTCATGCGCAGCTTCTTCTCCATGTGCAGCGGCGACGTCGCGATGAACGTGTGGATCCGCGAGCTGTTGGCCGGCTTCAGCGCGTCGGCCGCACGCTGGATGTCCTTGTCGTTGGCCCGCGCCAGCGAGCAGATCGTGCTGTCCTTCACGAGACCGGCGATCGTGTGGATCGCGTCGAAATCGCCGTTCGAGCTGGCCGCGAAGCCGGCCTCGATCACGTCGACCTTCATCCGCTCGAGATGCTTCGCGATGCGGATTTTCTCTTCCTTCGTCATCGACGCGCCGGGCGATTGTTCGCCGTCACGCAACGTCGTATCGAAAATGATCAGCTTGTCTGTCATGGGGGGCTCCAGGGCTCTTTATACGGAAGTCAAACGTAATGAGATCGCGCCACCGTTGGCGACGCTCAACAACAGACGAAGCTTGACGGAGGGCGGGAACGGTCAGCGCGGCAGGCGCGCCGAAGCTAGCGCGCGTAGCGGCGCACCGGCTAGAAGGAGGGAGAGGCGGGAAAATGCAGTCATGCCGAAGACTATAGCGGCATTCCGTTGGGTGCGCAATCGGACGGCACCCGGGGTTTCCGGCAGTCCGGGCCGAACAGGGGACAAATGAAAACGGCGGCCCCGAGGCCGCCGTTTCCGGGTAAACAACGCGCGTCAGTGATCGCGCTGCGACGAGCGCGCGGGGTTTGCCCGCCCGCGCACGGCCATGTAGGCCCAGAACACGTAGCCGGACAGCCCGTACAGCACGAACAGGCAGAACAGCATCAGCGGCGGGTCGGACGACACGAGCACGAACGCGACGACGACCAGCAGGATCGCCGCGAACGGCACGCGGTGCCGCACGTCGAGCGCCTTGCCGCTGTAGAACGGCGCGTTCGACACCATCGTCACGCCCGCATAGATCGTCAGCACGAATGCGACCCACGGCAGCCAGCCGAGCTTCATCGGCACGCGGTTGTCGGTGGCGAGCCACACGAAGCCCGCAATCAGCGCGGCGGCGGCCGGACTCGGCAGCCCCTGGAAGAAACGCTTGTCGACGACGCCGATGTTCGTGTTGAAACGCGCGAGGCGCAGCGCGGCGCCCGAGCAGTAGACGAACGCGGCGAGCCAGCCCCAGCGGCCGAGATCCTTCAGCACCCACTCGTACATCACGAGCGCGGGCGCGACACCGAACGACACCATGTCCGACAGGCTGTCGAACTGCTCGCCGAACGCGCTCTGCGTATGCGTCATCCGCGCGACGCGCCCGTCCATCCCGTCGAGCACCATCGCCACGAAAATCGCGATTGCGGCGATCTCGAAGCGCACGTTCATCGCCTGCACGACCGCGAAGAAGCCGCAGAACAGCGCGGCGGTCGTGAACGCGTTCGGCAGCAGGTAGATGCCGCGCGTCTTCAGGAACCGCTGACGCGCGGCGCGGCGGCTCTCGATCGGCACCGGATCGGCGGCCATCCCCTTGTTGCGGCGGAACGGGCGTGGCGTCTGGCCGGCGCCGTTGCGCGGCCGACGCGGTTTGAATGCGGCCATCGTGCGCCCCGCCGCTTACTGTTCGAGCTCGGCGAGGATCGTCGACGACGCGTAGACCTTCTCGCCGATCGACACCTTCGCGCGGCTGCCGAGCGGCAGGTACACGTCGACGCGCGAACCGAAGCGGATGAAACCGTAGCGCTGGCCGCGCGACAGCGGCTCGCCGGCGCGCACGTAGCAGAGAATCCGGCGTGCGACGAGGCCGGCGATCTGCACGGCGGTCACGGTCTTGCCGCTCGCCGTCTGGATCACGACCGCGTTACGCTCGTTCTCGGTGGACGCCTTGTCGATCGCCGCGTTCAGGAACGCACCCGGGAAGTACTCGACCTTGGAGATCGCGCCATCGACCGGCGAACGCTGCGAATGGACGTTGAAGACATTCATGAACACGCTGATCTTCAGCGCTTCGCGGTTCGCGTACGGGTCCTGCGCGGTCTCGACCGCGACGATGCGGCCGTCTGCCGGGCACAGCACCGCGTTCGGCTGCGCCGGGATCGGGCGCTGCGGATCACGGAAGAACTGGACGACGAAGACGAGCAGCAGCCAGAACGGCCACGCGAAGCCGAAGCCCCCGACGGCATGGATCAACAGCGCGATGACGGCTGCAATCGCGATGAACGGCCAGCCTTCGCGCGCGATGATCGGATGAGGATAGTTCATGGATTCGTTCTGTGTTCGGTGAATTGCAAAGCCCGTAGCATAACAAAAGCCGCCCGGGGCACTGCTGCCTTCGGGCGGCTTTTTGGTACCGGCCCTCTATTCGAGGGGCCGGAACAGCACGCGGTGCTTAGTTCTTCGTCTGGTCGACGAGCTTGTTCTTCGCGATCCACGGCATCATCGCGCGCAGCTTCGCACCGACCTGCTCGATCTGGTGCTCGGCCGTCAGGCGACGGCGCGACTGCAGCGTCGGTGCGCCTGCCTTGTTCTCGAGGATGAAGCTCTTCGCGTACTCGCCCGTCTGGATGTCGGTCAGGCACTGCTTCATCGCCTTCTTCGTCTCTTCCGTGACGATGCGCGGGCCCGTCACGTACTCGCCGTACTCGGCGTTGTTCGAGATCGAGTAGTTCATGTTCGCGATGCCGCCTTCGTAGATCAGGTCGACGATCAGCTTCAGTTCGTGCAGGCACTCGAAGTACGCCATTTCCGGCGCGTAACCTGCCTCGACCAGCGTTTCGAAACCAGCCTTGATCAGCTCGACGGTACCGCCGCACAGCACGGCCTGCTCGCCGAACAGGTCGGTTTCGGTTTCTTCACGGAAGTTCGTCTCGATGATGCCGGCACGGCCGCCGCCGTTCGCCGCAGCGTACGACAGCGCGATGTCGCGTGCCGCGCCCGACTTGTTCTGCGCAACCGCGATCAGGTGCGGCACGCCGCCACCTTGCGAGTACGTGCCGCGCACGGTGTGGCCCGGTGCCTTCGGCGCGATCATGATCACGTCGAGGTCGGCGCGCGGGATCACCGCGCCGTAGTGGACGTTGAAGCCGTGCGCGAATGCCAGCGCCGAGCCTTGCTTGATGTTCTCGTGCACTTCCTTCGCGTACACGTCGGCGATCTGCTCGTCCGGCAGCAGCATCATCACGACGTCGGCGCCCTTCACCGCTTCCGCGACTTCCTTGACCGACAGGCCGGCGTTCTCGGCCTTGCTCCACGACGCGCCGCCCTTGCGCAGGCCGACCGTCACGTTGACACCGCTGTCCTTCAGGTTCAGCGCGTGTGCATGGCCTTGCGAGCCGTAGCCGATGATCGTGACTTGCTTGCCCTTGATGAGGGAGAGGTCAGCGTCTTTGTCGTAGAAAACGTTCATGATGGTTCCTTCGCTAATTCAAAAATTCAACAATTCGTTCGGATGGAGTACTGCGGGCCGGGACATGACGGCGCACCCGGCGTGCCACTTTGGCAATGTCGGCATCACACCTTCAGGATGCGCTCGCCGCGTCCGATGCCGGAGCTGCCGGTGCGCACGGTCTCGAGGATCGCGCCCGCGTCCAGCCCCTGAATGAATGCGTCGAGCTTGTCGCTCGCGCCCGTCAATTCGATCGTGTAGGTCTTTTCGGTCACGTCGATGATGCGGCCGCGGAAAATGTCCGCCATCCGCTTCATTTCTTCGCGCTCCTTGCCCACTGCACGTACCTTGATCAGCATCAGCTCGCGTTCGATGTGTGCACCGTCGGTCAGGTCCACCACTTTCACCACCTCGATCAGGCGGTTCAGATGCTTCGTGATCTGTTCGATCACGTCGTCGGAGCCAATGGAAACGATGGTGAGCCGCGACAGCGATTGGTCTTCGGTCGGCGCCACCGTCAAGGTTTCGATGTTGTAGCCGCGTGCGGAAAACAGACCGACCACGCGCGACAGCGCGCCCGGTTCGTTCTCCAGCAGGACGGAAATGATGTGTCTCATGTTCGCTTCTTCCAGAATGTGTCCGTGTCGATTCACTCGCGCCGCGCGCCGCCGCGTGCCGCACCGCCCTTCGTGAAGGCGGCCGCTTCGGCCCAGGCGTGCGTCGCGCCGTTACAGGTCTTCCGATCCGAGCAGCATCTCGGTGATGCCCTTGCCGGCCTGTACCATCGGCCAGACGTTTTCGGTCGGATCGGTCTGGAAGTCGAGAAACACGGTGCGGTCCTTCAGGCGCAGCGCTTCCTTCAGCGCCGGCTCCACATCCGAGGTCTTTTCGATCCGCATGCCGACATGGCCGTACGCTTCGGCGAGCTTCACGAAGTCAGGCAGCGCATCCATGTACGAATGCGAATAGCGCTTGCTGTATTCGATCTGCTGCCACTGGCGAACCATGCCGAGATAGCGGTTGTTCAGCGAAATGATCTTCACGGGCGTGTCGTACTGCAGGCAGGTCGACAACTCCTGAATGCACATCTGGATCGAGCCTTCGCCCGTGATGCACAGCACGTCGTCGTCCGGGTGCGCCATCTTGACGCCCATCGCTGCCGGCAGGCCGAAGCCCATCGTGCCGAGGCCGCCGGAGTTGATCCAGCGACGCGGCTTGTTGAAACGATAGAACTGCGCCGCCCACATCTGGTGCTGGCCGACGTCCGAGCACACGAACGCATTGCCGTCCGTCAGCTCCCACGCCTTCTCGACCACGTACTGCGGCTTGATGATCTCGCTTTCGCGGTCGTACTTCAGGCAGTCCTTCGAGCGCCAGCCCTCGATGTCCTTCCACCATTGCGCGAGGGCTTCGGTGTCGGGGCCATGCTCGGCCGTCTGCAGCTGCTCGATCAGCTCCTTCAGCACCTCCTTCACGTCGCCGACGATCGGGATGTCGACCTTCACGCGCTTCGAGATCGACGACGGGTCGATGTCGATGTGGATGATCTTGCGCGGACGCGACGCGAAGTGCGCCGGATCGCCAATCACGCGGTCGTCGAAGCGGGCACCGATCGCGATCAGCACGTCGCAGTGCTGCATCGCCATGTTCGCTTCGTAGGTGCCGTGCATGCCGAGCATGCCGAGGAATTTCTTGTCCGATGCGCGATAGCCGCCGAGGCCCATCAGCGTGTTCGTGACCGGGTAACCGAGCAGGTCCGCGAACTGGTTCAGTTCGCGCGACGCGTCGGCGAGGATGATGCCGCCGCCCGTGTAGATGTACGGACGCTTCGCCGTCAGCAGCAGCGACACGGCCTTGCGGATCTGGCCCGAATGGCCCTTCGTGACGGGGTTGTACGAACGCAGCGACACGCTCTTGACCGGCTCGTACTGGCACGGCGTCTTCGAGATGTCCTTCGGGATGTCGATCAGCACGGGGCCCGGACGGCCGGTGCGAGCGATGTAGAACGCCTTCTTGACGGTTTCCGCGAGGTCGCGCACGTCCTTCACGAGGAAGTTGTGCTTCACGCACGGACGCGTGATGCCGACGGTGTCGCACTCCTGGAAGGCATCCTGGCCGATCGCGGCCGTGGGCACCTGGCCGCTGATCACGACCATCGGGATCGAATCCATGTACGCCGTTGCGATGCCGGTCACCGCGTTGGTGACACCGGGGCCCGACGTCACGAGGCAGACGCCGACATTGCCGGTGGAACGCGCATACGCATCGGCTGCGTGCACGGCCGCCTGTTCGTGGCGCACCAGCACGTGCTGAATCTTGTCCTGCTTGTAAAGCTCGTCGTAGATGTAGAGTACCGAGCCGCCGGGGTAGCCCCAGATGAATTCGACGTTTTCATCGGCCAGTGCCTTCATGAGCACGGTGCCGCCGATGGAGTCGCTATCGGGAGGGGAAAGGGGTTCCGACGTGGAGAATTCCGCGCTGGGCATGTTCATTTTGACCTTTCGAATTTTCGGCAAAAAATTGATCGGGTGCTCTCTGCCGGGCTTGTGGCTCGGGTTCAAGCGGCGCGTCCAGTTTGAAGGGCAGGCTTCTTGGGCCAGCCTCAAATGAGACCATCACTTCATGTTGCGAATCGCTGACGATAGCGGGTCGCGAATGGGTCGTCAAGCAAAATATCCCGCAGCGCATCATGGGCCCCGCCCGGCACCCCGCCGCCGCGGCTCGCGCGCAACGTGCGGCGCCCGCCCCGGTGCCAAGCGGCACGAAAATTTGATAGCATCCGCGGGTTTTACGAAATTTTTCGACCTTTTTCACCACGCAGCGGCCCGCAGCGCATACCTTCACGGAATGGCATCAGACAAGGAACTCGCCGACTTTCTGGCGGGCGTCGAAAGGCGCGCGTTCAAGCAGGCCGCGTACGCCGTGCGTGACGACGATGCGTCGCTCGACATCGTGCAGGACGCGATGATCAAGCTTGCGGAGAAGTACGGCGACCGGCCGGCGGCCGAGCTGCCGCTGCTTTTTCAGCGGATCCTGCAGAACGCAATCCACGACTGGTTCCGCCGGCAGAAGGTCCGCAACACGTGGGTCACGCTGTTCTCGTCGCTGAACAACACCGACGACGACGATTTCGACCCGCTCGAAACCCTCGAATCCGCGGACGACAACGCGGGCGTCGAAAGCAGCGAGCACCGCCTCGAACGAGAGCAGGTTCTGGCCCTGATCGACGAAGAAATCCAGAAACTTCCGACGCGTCAACGGGAAGCGTTCCTGATGCGTTATTGGGAAGATATGGATGTCGCCGAGACTGCCGCCGCAATGGGGTGCTCCGAGGGCAGCGTCAAGACGCACTGCTCGCGAGCCACCCACACCCTGGCGCAAGCGCTCAAGGCCAAAGGAATCACGCTATGAGCTCCGCTCCCGCAAATCGAGAACACGAATTCGCGCTGAAGGTGCGCCGCGCGCTGGACGAGCGCGCGGCCGACCTGCCTGCCGCGACCACCGACCGTCTGGCCG
>NZ_LDVA01000327.1:0-13353 GCF_050768715.1 Burkholderia sp. ZZQ-2
AAACGGGTCGATTTCCGTCGGTTGCTTTCGATTGTGAGGGCACGTATCGGGCCGTGCGAGCGTACCTGGACAACCAAGCGGCGTAAAAACAACGGGGCCGGTGGCCCTGCCTCTCAAACAATGCACCGGCCTGCGTATCGGTTTCTACGCAACAGCCAGTTTCGCGCGCTCCGCAACGAAACTCAGCCGATCGAAGTTCATGTTTGCGCCGGACGTGATCGCGATGAGCGTTTCGTTCTCGATCCCTTCGCACTCGGCGTACAGCTTTGCCCCTGCGACGGCCAGGGCACCGGCCGGTTCGAGCACGCTCCGCGTATCCTGGAACACATCCCTCATCGCCGCGCACAGGCCATCGGTATCGACCGTCACCACGTCGTCGAGGTGTTCGCGGCATAACCGGAAAGTCTCTTGTCCAACCAGTTTGACCGCCGTACCGTCCGAGAACAAACCGACCTCCACCAGTTCGACGCGTTCACCCGCACGGAGCGACTGCGCCATCGCGCATGAATCCTCCGTCTGCACGCCGATCACCTTGATGCCCGGTCGCACGGCTTTCACGTAGGTCGCCACGCCGGACGCCAGGCTGCCGCCGCCGATCGGCACGAAGATCGCATGGATCGGCTTTTGATGCTGGCGCAAGATTTCCATCGCCACCGTGCCTTGGCCGGCGATCACGTCGGGGTCGTCGAACGGATGCACGAACGTCAGGTTCCGCTCCTTCTGCAACGTGAGCGCGTGCGCGTAGGCGTCGCTGTACGACTCCCCGGCCTGAATGACCTTGACACGCGAACCACCATGCCTGCGCACGGCATCCACCTTGACCTGGGGCGTCGTGAGCGGCACCACGATCACGGCGTGCACGCCCATGCGAGCCGCGCAGAACGCAACGCCCTGTGCGTGGTTGCCGGCCGACGCGGTGATGACACCGCAAGCCAGCGCATCAGCCGGCATCTGCGCCATCTTGTTGTACGCACCACGCAACTTGAACGAGAACACCGGCTGCTTGTCCTCGCGCTTCAGATGGATCGCGTTGCGACACCGAACCGACAGGTTGTGCGCGAAATCCAGATCGGTTTCGATCGCGACGTCGTAGACCCGCGCGGTCAGAATTTTTTTGAGGTAATCGAACGGCGCCGAAGGATGGGCGGGGCTCTGTACGTGCGCGTCGAATGGGTTTCGGTGCATGAACACGATGATTTCCTTTCCAGGTCAGGGTGGGCAAGCCTAGAAGCGGAAATGAAAAACCCGCCTCGGCGGCGGGTTTTCGTTATCGAGCAAGTACGCGCTAACCCACCATTCGGAGAATGGTGCGAATAATCAGCGCGATGGCGATGGCTCGATGTTCCATGGACACAAGGATTGACGATTATGAGAATGCTGTCAACCAGCGGCGCCTACGCTGAAAGCCAGTCGCATCACGTCGGGCGGCGGCACGTCCGGCGGTGTGCGTTTTCTTCGGTGCCGCTTGCGCATCCTGTCGTGGGGCAGTTTCAACGTGTGAGGTCAAGCGCCCGGCGGCTTTGGGTGAAGCGAACGCCGTGGCCGGACTGGCCGGTTTCAAGGCAGCAACCACGCGTGCCTGCACATCACGCTCACCCACCAGGCTGGACACGTGCTGGCGCGGGTGCTCAATCGCGGCGGGTGGCGGTCGGCCCGGAATGGCCATCGAGGCGATACCAGACCGCCCAGCTGAGTTGGGTCGGTATGCGCTGGTCACCACCGGCCGTGGCCCATCGCACCTCGCCCCTTCCTGGAAGAGGCGTTTGGTAGCTGGTTGGGTCGAATCGCGGCGCGGTATCAGACGAGCGTAGACTTGATCTGGGAATCGGGCACAGGCGTTGCGATGCCTAGCCTGACCAAGGCCGGCTGGATCCTCTTTCCCCCAGCTCCATCCCCAATCCTGAGCCGTCTATCTCGCGTAGCGCGGCTCAACGACGGCATTCTGAGCATGATCCAGACGCCGCAGGAGTGGGTCTTCGACCAGAAGTACTTGGTGTATTGCTTCAGATGTCTTGTTCTGAACGACGCCGATGTCACTGCATCACGATGGAAGAGGGAGTGGCTCGATCCGTCAGCCGACTACTGCCGGGTGCACCACAGCCTGCTCGAGACTGTTCCGCAATCGATTTTTGCCAGAGCTCCGAATTTCGACGCCGCACTGCGGGCGATATCACGTTATCGATGCCCACCGCTTAGGCTGAGCAAAACACTACGCTAGCGGTATTAGTGAACATTGCTAGCACTCCTTTGGGCACGGCTAGCATTGATTGTGAACTCCTACAATTGCAGACCTGACCGCGCCTCCCGGCCGGTTGAGCGACGGTTATCGCGTGCAGGGCAGAATCGTCATCTCGGAGCGCATGGATGAGCTGAGCGTACCGGTCGGGGCGTTGTTCCAGTGCGCGGAGCAGTGGTGCGCGTTCGAGGTCGATCACGGACGGGCGATACGACAGGTCGTTCAGATCGGACAGCGCAACACGGATGCCGCTCAAGTGCTCGCTGGCCTGCAGGTCGGAAAAACCGTCGTCGTGTACCCACCGACTACACTTTCGGAAAACATGCCGGTTCGGTCGCGCTAGACGTGATTTCAAACCGTTGACCTGGCGCAACACAAGGGCCCGGCGTGCGTCGATGATGAGGATGGGCGCAGCGAGCGGGTTAAGTCATTCAGCGAGGTTTGCATGTATACGAAAATCATGATTGCCATGGACGGCAGCCCGTCATCGAAACAGGCGCTTGTCGAAGGTATCAAGCTGGCCAGATTGTGCGGCGCCAGCCTCTTCGTCGTGTTCGTCGTCGACAGATCCACCCTGTTCGCATATGGCGGGCGCGTCGAGCCTGAAGAATTACTCAATGAGATCCGGCACTATGGCGAGTCGGTGTTGCGAGATGCCGTTCAGGCGATTTCGAACGCAGCGTTACGCGGCGACAGGGAAATTATCGAGACTGAGGCCGGTCAGGATGTCCCGGAGCGCCTTCAGCGCTACGTTGTCGACAACTCAATTGATCTGGTCGTGATCGGGACGCACGGGCGACACGGTGTGCGGCGACTCTTTCTCGGCAGTGTCGCGGAACGCTTTCTGCGCGGATCGACTTGTCCGGTCCTGCTCGTGCGCGGTAACGATGTTGCATGCGCCACCTCTGCGACAGCTTAACGCCACCACGGACAGTGTGCGTTGATGGCTTGCGATGATTGTGCAAGCTGTCGGACGACTCGCCGCGGACCGGCGCTCGATTCACTTGCCTGCCGCATCCTGATTTCCGAAAATTGCGGGCAACCGGACGACGTCCACGTGTCCGGGCAGATCGCCCGCCAGATCACTCTTGGCGAACGAGAAATACAACACAACGAGACGCCGAATATCCAGAATCCGAATTGTGTGTATCGATCTGAAAACCGGATCGATCGATTCGTCAAACACCTGTGCCTGTTGCGGCACGCGTGCCGTGGTCGAGAGCGGTCCGACTTGGTGACAAGACACCGAAGTTGCCGTGGCTCCAGTATTTCGGTTATGGAGATTGCGTCCATCACTCGCCGAGACCGGTTCGGAAATAAAACACGTCACGCCCTTGAGTAGCGGGTCATCGTACGCAGAAATGCGGATATGCGTGCCGTAACGTTGCGAATGCGCAGGTATGCGCGCCAACTCTTCGGCATTCGAACTAGAGGCGGTAAGGAGGGCTAGAAGAGCGGAGGCAAGATGCCGCCTTGATCGTGATTGAATCATCATGGGAATCCGTACACTTCGTTGGCTTCGGGACTCGAAGTCGACTGAAAACAGACTAGATTCCCTGCCGAATGATCGATTGATTTGAGTCAAGATCGAATTGCCAGACAGCGGGATCCTGACCACGAGTTCAACGAGATTTGCGCAGGACACCTCGACGGTCGCCGTATACGCCCCGTGTTCAGTCGGAAGCCGATCTGGAAGACGTCATGCGCAGGCGGAGAGAATCATGTCGACGAGAATCGTCTGCGCTCTGTGCGCGTCAATATGTCTTCTTGCTGCGGCTACGGGCACCTATGCCGACACTGCTTTGAAACCTATCGAGCTTGGGGGGGTGACATACGTGACCGGCGGCATCGGTTCAGAAGAAGTCGCTGCGTTTCGCGAAGTTGCCTCCCGCTATAACCTTCGAATGACCTTTGTATCGAAAACGGGTGAGTACTTGTCTGACGTGGATGTCACGATCCTGAACGGCACGCGGCATGTTCTCACGGTACGAACGGGCGGCCCGCTGCTGTATGTGCGCCTGCCAAAGGGGCGCTATACGGTATCCGCGCGCGATCGTCATATACATGAGACGAGGCAGGTCCAGGTCGATGCTCGTCGTGGCATCGATATCTTGTTTTACTGGGAAGATCCCGACCAGCACGATGTCATGCGCCTATGCTCGGGCTGCGCAGGGACGGGGCGACATAGGGTGCGATAGCGCTTACGATCCGTATGACGAATTCGTTCTCCATGGATCTTCGGAGAAAAGGAGATGACTTTGGCTGACATATCACGGTCGCAGACTCGCTCCGGCTGCTCCGGGCGTTCAACGGGATCGCGCGTGCCGTGCGGCATTGTGCCGACTAACTAACATCAGGACGTTAAGAATGCGGTAAGGAATTCGCCAGAACATGAACGCATCGACCAGGAGAATCACGATGCGGATATCCCGTTCCGTGCGCACGCTTTGTTTCTCATGCCTTTCGGTATCGATGCAGTTTGCCGCCGTTGCGTTTGCCCATGCCGAGACACCTGCTCAACTGCTGGACGGCTATGTGGCGCAGGCAGGCTCAAGCGCCGTGCCGTCGCGAGGGCAGCAGTTCTTCGCGTCCCGACACGGGCGCGACTGGAGTTGCGCGACCTGTCATGGAAGTACGCCGACCGGCCAAGGCCGGCACGTGGTCACCAGCAAGACCATCGAGCCGCTAGCTCCCGCGTTCAATCCGGCACGGTTCACGGACCAGGCGAGGACCGAAAAATGGTTCCGCAGAAACTGCAAGGACGTCGTCGGGCGTGAATGTTCGGCAATCGAAAAGGCTGACGTCCTGAGCTGGCTCATGAGCCTGAAACCCTGATGGCGAACAATCATGAACGACGTTGACACGACAACCTCCTTGCGCGGAATTGCTCCCGTCCGATATGTGCGCGCAAGCGTGCTCGCGCTGCTGCTGATGTCGCTGCTGCCTTGCGCGGCACTGGCGGAAGACGAAACGAGAAGCGCCGCGATTCCGTTGCTGCCCAAGTACAAGCAGGAGTGCGCGACCTGCCATGTCGCCTATCCGCCCGGGGCGCTGCCCGCCGAGTCCTGGCGGCTCATCCTGAACGGTCTCGACCGCCACTTCGGCACCGATGCGACGCTGGATCCGACAACGATCGGGCAACTGGAGACATGGCTGACAGCACACGCAGCGACGGGCGCCGCGGCTCGCCGCCCGCCCGAAGACAGGATTACCCGGTCGGCATGGTTCGTCGCCACGCACGACGAGGTGCCTG
This sequence comes from Burkholderia sp. ZZQ-2, assembly GCF_050768715.1. Classification (NCBI taxonomy): domain Bacteria; kingdom Pseudomonadati; phylum Pseudomonadota; class Betaproteobacteria; order Burkholderiales; family Burkholderiaceae; genus Burkholderia; species Burkholderia sp. ZZQ-2. The sequence goes on from NZ_LDVA01000327.1 coordinate 5,490, forward strand.
CGTCCGTCTGGCGCAGCGCCGCGGTCAAGCGGCCGTCGAATTGCGCCGCATGTCATACGCAAGCAGACAAAGGAAACTTCGATGAACGATTCGTCCGCATCCCGGGCACACGGTGAACCGGAGCGCTCGCGTCCCGCACGGATACTGGTCTGGGACGCTCCACTGCGCGTATTCCACTGGCTGACGGTCATCGCCTTTGCAGGCGCGTGGCTGACCGCCGAGAGCGAGCGCTGGCGGCTGATGCACGTCGCGTTCGGATACACGATGCTGGCGCTCGTCGCGTTTCGCGTCGCATGGGGCGTGGCCGGCACGCGTCATGCGCGGTTCTCGTCGTTCGTACGTTCGCCAGCGGCCGTTGTGCGCTACGTTCTGAGCCTTGCAAAAGGCCGGCCCGAACATCACGTTGGCCACAATCCGGCCGGCGCGGTCGCGATTGTCGCCATGCTGACGATGACGGTCGTCGTCGGATTGACCGGTTGGGCAGCCTATAACGGAAACGGCGAATCGTTCGGTGATCTTCACGAGGGCGCGGCGAACGTGATGCTCGCGCTCGTCATGGTCCACGTCGCCGCTGTTCTCGTCAGCAGCGTCTTGCATCGCGAGAATCTGGCCGGCGCGATGGTGACCGGCTACAAGCGCGGTGCGCCGATCGACGGCATCCGGCGTGCGTGGTGGGGGATCGCTTTCGTGATGACGGCAGCGGTGATCGGTTGGTGGTGGACGCAATGGCAGGCGGCACCGCAGCCCGTTCAAGCGGATCGGCCCGTCGCGACGGACGCCGGCCGCCCCGTGCACGGGGCGGGCCGGGACGACGACTGACGGACACGGGCGGAGGACTCGATCGTGCGCATCCTGCTTGTGGAAGACGATGTCCTGCTCGGAGACGGGATTCGAGCCGGATTGCGCCAGCAAGGGTTCCAGGTCGACTGGGTGCATGACGGCGACGCGGCCCAGCGCGAGCTGCGCGCGCATGTTCATGCCGCGGCGGTCCTCGATCTCGGATTGCCGCTCATGGACGGCATGGACGTGCTGCAGCGCATTCGCCGCGACGGGATAGCGTTGCCGATCCTGGTCCTGACCGCGCGCGATGCCGTGCCCGACCGCATCCGGGCGCTCGACATGGGCGCCGACGACTACGTGATCAAGCCCGTGGACCTGTACGAACTCGGTGCGCGCTTGAGGGCGCTGGTCCGGCGGTCTCATGGTCGTCCGACCGAGCGGCTCCACGCGCAGGACGTCGAGCTCGAACCCGCGTCGCGAACCGCGCGCCGCGCCGGCGTGGCCGTTGCGCTGTCCACGCGCGAGTTCGACCTGTTGCACATCCTGATGCTGAATGCCGGCCGGGTGCTGTCACGCGAGCAGATCGAGCAGTACCTGTACAGCTGGGGGCAGGAGGTGGAGAGCAATGCCGTCGAAGTCCACATCCATCGCTTGCGCGCCAAGCTCGGCAGCGAGCTGATCCGAACGGTGCGCGGTGTGGGTTACGTGTTGATGCGGGACGATGCATGAAAGCCGTGTTGCCCGCGCGTTCGCTGCATGGCCGGCTGCTGACGCTCGTGCCGGCCGTGGTCCTCGCCGTCTGGCTATCGACGTTGATGCTGACCTGGCTCGATGCGCGGCGCGAGATCGACCGGCTGCTCGACGGCCACCTCGCGCAGGCGGCGGCGCTGCTCGTCGCGCAACAGGCGCGCGGGCCGGATGACGACGACCATGCGATCGACGCGCCGATTCTTCACCCGTACGGGCCGCGCGTGGCCTTTCAGGTGTTTCACGACGGGCAGCTTGGCCTGCACTCCGAAAACGCGCCGTCGAAGCCCATGGTGGCGCCCGAGCTGATCGGGCGCGATCGACGCTCCGGATTCTGGACCGTCGTGATTGACGGGGACGCGTGGCGGGTATTCGTCGTGCACGGCGTGCACGACGATGTCGAGGTGTTCGTGGGCGAACGAATCGATTCACGCAAGGCGATCCTGGGCGCCGTCATGCGCAGCGCATTGTGGCCGATGGCGGCTGCGTTGCCGTTGCTGGTGCTGGCCATCGGCTGGGCGGTTCGCCGCGGCACGGCGCCGCTGCGCGATTTCGGGCGAACGCTGGCGAAGCGGAATCCGCAGGCACTCGACACGATTCGGCCGGACCTGACACCGCTCGAGATGCGGCCGATGCTGGATGCGCTGAACGGCCTGTTCGAGCGGATTCGTGCCGTGATGGACGCGGAGCGCCGATTCACGGCCGATGCGGCTCACGAGTTGCGCACGCCGCTCGCGGCCGTCAAGGCGCAGGCGCAGGTCGCGATGGCGGAGCCTAATGACGAGCGACGCCGACATGCACTGCGGGGCGTGCTCGAAGGGTGCGATCGGGCCGCACGCCTGGTGGATCAGCTCCTGTTGCTGTCGCGTCTCGATGCGGGCGCGTTGGCTGACCGCGCACCGGTCGACGTATCGACCCTGGCGAAACGGGTGGTCGCGGAGGCTGCGCCACGGTCGATCGGGAAACGGCAGAGGCTGGAACTCGATGCGCCGTCGCCATGCATCGTCGGCGGCAACGAACCCTTGCTCGAGTCGATGGTGCGCAACCTGGTCGACAACGCGATTCGCTACAGCCCGCCGCTGGCGTGCATCACCGTTTCGGTCGGACAACGAGAACGGCGCACCGTGCTGCGGGTCGAAGACAGCGGCCCGGGCATGGGCGACGACGATCTGGACCGGCTGGGTGAGCGATTCTTTCGGCCTGCGGGAACCGGGCCAAGTGGCAGCGGCCTTGGGTGGTCGATCGTGCAGAGGATCGCGGCTGCGCATGATGCCGATGTTCAGGTTGACCGATCGCCCGCACTTGGCGGACTACGCGTGACCGTGTCGTGGCCTGAGTCTGGCGAACCCAGTCCGGCTACGCGCTCGACCCGTCATACGCATGACTGAGACGACGGGCCAACGTCACCGCATGGCGCGGTGCACACGAGAATGGCTGTAGGCAAATAGGTTCGACGCGCTCGTTGCCGGATGCGCCGAATCGCGCGATCACTGCCCGGCAGCGCCGCTTGCGGGGTTGGGCCAGCCGTGCATGTAGCCGGGCCCCATGCCCATCCCCATGCCTTGCCCGCGATGCATGCCGCGCATGGGGGGCGCGTCGGGGAGCTTGATTCCGCGCGCTTTCGCACGCTTCTGCATCTCGGCATGATGTTCGGTGCGGATTTTCTCGCGCTCCGCATCCGACGCCGCCGCGAGCATTCGCGTACGGTACTCGGTCCGTTCGGCCGTCGTCATCAGTTGACTGCCATAAATCATGCCTCCCGACTCGACAGCAGGGCCAGGAGCAGGCTGGCGAGGCTGGGCGTCCGCAAGGCCGGCCGTCACGGCAATCGCGACGCCAATCAGGAGCGAAACGGTGAACCTGTTTGCTCTGGACATGATGCTCTCCAAGTCGTTTGCATGAGTCCAACGGTACGCAGAACGGGCGGTGGGTCCTTTGTCGCAGATCAAGTCTTGCCGAGCGTCCGTCAATACCATCGAATACATGCCCGAGATCACGCAGTTGTCAGACGCGCGGTGCATCATTGCCCGCCGCAGAAGTGAAGCGTCGTGAGCCGTCCAGATTCTCTCGTTTCGGAGTGGCCCAGCCATGTCGAACTCGTTGCGTTATCGTGAAAGAACCGCCGAAGTCGCCGAGCAGATGCGCAAGCTTTGGCAGTCACAGCCAGAACTTCTGTCCGCCTTCGGCGCGTTGGGCGCGGCCGCTACCAAAGATGGCGCACTGACGAAAAAGACACGCGAGCTCGTCGCGCTGGGCATCGCGATCTCGTGCCGCTGCGACGACTGCATCGGCTTCCATATGCAATCGCTGATCAAGCTGAAGGCGACGCGTGAGGAGGTCGAGGAGGTTGCTGGTGTCGCCGTCTACACGGGGGGCGGCCCGTCGATGATGTATATGCGGCACATGCGCTGGTGGCGTTCGACGAGCTTTCGACGTGAATGCCGGCGACCGTCGCTACCAGAGACGCGTGCATGGGCCTTCTGGTCCGCTTGCGACTATCCGACTTTGCTCAACCTTGGAACGTGACCAAAATCGTGATGTCACAGCAATCTGACCTTGTTTCGGAAGCCGTCGCGGAAGCGACGCCCGCAATGGCCACTGCGGCCACGCGAAGTACCTGGGTGAGCGTTGCGGTCAACCTTGCACTGAGCATTGGACAAGTGGCGGTCGGTACCCTGTCCCGATCACAGGGCCTCGTGGCGGACGGGATTCACTCATTGTCCGACCTCGTCGCGGATTTCGTCGTGCTGCTGGCCGGCCACCATAGCCGCAAGCCCGTCGACGAAAAGCACCCTTACGGCCATCAGCGCTTCGAAACCGGTGCGTCGCTCGCACTCGCGGCAATCCTGCTGGTGGTGGGGGGCGGGATGCTGTGGTCCGCGATCCAGAAGCTCGAGCATCCGGAGACGATCGCGCGCGTCCATGTCACGGCGCTATGGGTGGCGATCCTTGCGCTCGTCGCGAAGGAGAGTCTGTTTCGTTACATGCTTGCGGTCGCAACGCGGGTGAAGTCGAGCATGCTGGTCGCCAATGCATGGCACGCGCGTTCCGACGCCGCATCTTCGCTGGTGGTTGCGTGCGGCATCGTCGGCAACCTGTTCGGCTACCCGCTGCTCGATCCCGTCGCCGCGCTGATCGTCGGCGGGATGATCGTGAAAATGGGCGCCACGTTCGGCTGGGACGCATTGCATGATCTGATGGACCGTGCGGCCGACGCTGAAGATGTGCAGGCGATCCGCGCAACGCTGGTTGCGACACGGGGCGTGCTCGACGTGCACGACCTGCGCACGCGCAAGACCGGCGATTTGATCCTCGTGGACGTGCATCTCGACATCGACGCTGATCTTACGGTCGCACAAGGGCACGACATTGCGGTGGACGCGCGTGCGCGCGTGATGAGGCATCACCGCGTCCTGAATGTCATGACGCACGTCGATCCACGGAAGCGCGAAAACCTCCCGGAGGTCGCATCCGGGATACATGTCCGGTAGCCGGGAGCGGCTGGCCGATGCGCCCGATCGAAAGATCGCGTGCGCCGTGTGTCAATCGGAACCGCGCGGATGACGGCCGCGTCTGAACGTCAGCCGGCGTTCGTTGACGAGCGCACGCCAATCGAGCTTCATCAATGCGAACACGAGGCCGAGCAGGACCAGTTGCGTGACGACGAAGTAACCGCCGAGATACGTGCCTTCCAGTTCCGATTCCACGTCCAGTCGGGTCGATGCAAAGCGGCCGAGATGCGCCCAGATCGCATAGGTCGTTGCGCGGCCGATGAAGAACGCCGTCGCGATGATTCTGAGCGGCAACCCGGAAAGCCCGTATGCGATGAAGAGGTAGTTCGACGGCAGCGGGCTCAAGGCGTAGAAGAAGAACGCGCCGGCGGTGAGCGTCCGGTGCTGTCGCAGCCAGCGCGTGGCGACGTCGATATTCTCGCGGTCGGATTCCCGCATCCAGCGGGAGCGGACGAGCGATCTCGCGAAGGTCGCCAGGATGACACGGCCCGTCGTCGCCGCGCCGGCCGCCACGACGGCAAAGATGAACGGATTGCCGTCGGGCAGGTTGAACCCGACCCACGACATCGCCATCCACGTGGGCGGGGCGAACGCCGGCATGAGATTCAGCAGAAGAATCAGCACGAAGAGCACAGCCAGCGTCAGCACGATATCGACTCCAGACCATCCGGTGTCACGGCTCAATTTTGCTGAGGAAAGGGGCCGATGGCTTGACTCACGTCAAGCAACGCGGCGTGCCGGTCGCTCACGGGACGCACGCCGTCCTGACCCATGTCAATGCTCGAAGCACGGCGCTTCCTAGACTGGTGCCACGCCGTCCGCAACCGGAGCCGGATGCGGCGAACACCACCATGCACGACGATCGGAGCAATGGTCATGTCCCGAGTCCCCTGGTCGATCGATCTCGTGTTGCTGATTCTGGCGGCCGCCACGCTCGCCGGCGGCGGCGTATGCGTGGCGTTCGGCCAGCCGTCGCTCGCGCGATTCGCCTGGCTGCTGGGGACGCTGCCGGTCCTGCTCGCATTGACGGTCTCGCTAGTCAAGGCCGTGATGAGGCGGCAGGCCGGCATCGACGTGCTCGCGTGGCTCGCGATCGCGCTGGCGGTCGTGCTCGACGAAACGCTTGCGGCGGCCGTGATTGCGTTGATGCTGGCGAGCGGGCGGACGCTGGAGCGGTATGCGCAGGACCGCGCGCAACGCGAGATGAGCGCACTGCTCGGCCGCGTTCCCCGGCAGGCGACCCGTTTCGAGAACGGGGAATGGCTCTCGGTTGCGCCGGACACCCTTGTCCCCGGCGACAGGCTGCTCGTGCGGAGCGGCGAGTTCGTGCCCGTCGACGGCACATTGACCGGCGACGCGGAACTGGACGAGTCCATGCTGACGGGCGAATCGTCCACCCTGCGACGCCGTTCCGGGGAAACCGCATGCAGCGGCGTGGTCAACGCCGGCGCGCCGTTCGAAATGGTTGCCTGCGCGACGGCAGGCGACAGCACGTTTGCCGGCATCGTTCGCATGGTCGAGCGTGCGCAACGCGAGCGCAGTCCGTCCGTGCGTCTCGCGGATCGCTACGCAGCGTTCTTCGTGCTCGCATCGCTGCTCGTCGCGGGTATCGCGTGGCTGTTGACCGGCGACGTCGCACGTGCGCTTGCCGTGCTCGTCGTGGCCTCGCCGTGTCCGTTGATCCTCGCCGTGCCGGTCGCCATCGTATCCGGCATGTCGCGTTGCTCGAAACGCGGCATTCTGGTCAAGGGCGGAGGTGCGCTGGAGCGTCTTGCGCAAGCGACAATTCTGTTCTTCGACAAGACCGGGACGCTGACGGGAGGACGGGCGCGCATCGTTGCGATCGAATGCGGCGCGGACGTCGCAGCGGACGATGTGCTGCGTTTTGCAGCGTCATTGGCCCAAGCATCGGGCCATATCATCTCGGACGCGCTGACGGTCGCGGCGCGTGAACGTCGCATCGATCTGTCGCTGCCGTCGGCCGTCATCGAAACAGCCGGCGAAGGCGTGACGGGCCAGGTCGACAACCGGACCGTTGCAATCGGCAAGTTCGAATACGTGTCTGTGTGCGCGACGATTGCGCCGTGGAGCGACGCATTCCTGGCGCGAGTCGTCAGCGAGGGCGGGGCTGCCGTATTCGTCGGCGTGGATGGCGTCATGATCGGCGCGATTCAAATGGCCGACCAGGTGCGGCTGGAAACACCGCGGGCATTGCGGCTGCTCAAGCGCGAAGGCGTCGAGCGCCTCGTCATGCTCACCGGCGACCGGCGGGACATCGCCCAGGCCGTCGGCGAGTTGCTGGGTGTCACCGACGTGCGTGCCGAGCAGACGCCGACGGACAAGCTCGTCGCGATTCAGGCCGCGCGCAAGGAGGGCGTGACGATCATGGTCGGCGACGGCGTGAACGACGCGCCGGCGCTGGCGGCCGCCGACGTCGGTATCGCGATGGGTGCGCGGGGGGCGGCCGCGTCATCCGAAGCGGCCGACGTGGTATTGCTGGTCGATCGGCTGGATCGACTCGTGGATGCGATACGTATCGCGCGACGGTCGCGCCGAATCGCACTCGAGAGCGTGGTGGCCGGCATGTCGCTGTCGGTCGTCGCGATGACGATTGCGGCGGCCGGATTCCTGCAGCCGATTGCCGGCGCGGTGATTCAGGAAGTCATCGACGTCGCCGTCATCGTCAATGCGTTGCGCGTGTTGCTGGATCGCCCGAGGCCGACGAACGCCCGGCTCGACGATGTCGACGTCGAGCAGCTCAGGCGCGAGCACACGGCATTGTCACCGTTGCTGGACCAGATCAGGGATCTCGCGGATCGTCTGCC
>NZ_LDVA01000328.1:0-69793 GCF_050768715.1 Burkholderia sp. ZZQ-2
TGGTGACCAGCGCATACCGACCCAACTCAGCTGGGCGGTCTGGTATCGCCTCGATGGCCATTCCGGGCCGACCGCCACCCGCCGCGATTGAGCACCCGCGCCAGCACGTGTCCAGCCTGGTGGGTGAGCGTGATGTGCAGGCACGCGTGGTTGCTGCCTTGAAACCGGCCAGTCCGGCCACGGCGTTCGCTTCACCCAAAGCCGCCGGGCGCTTGACCTCACACGTTGAAACTGCCCCACGACAGGATGCGCAAGCGGCACCGAAGAAAACGCACACCGCCGGACGTGCCGCCGCCCGACGTGATGCGACTGGCTTTCAGCGTAGGCGCCGCTGGTTGACAGCATTCTCATAATCGTCAATCCTTGTGTCCATGGAACATCGAGCCATCGCCATCGCGCTGATTATTCGCACCATTCTCCGAATGGTGGGTTAGCGCGTACTTGCTCGATAACGAAAACCCGCCGCCGAGGCGGGTTTTTCATTTCCGCTTCTAGGCTTGCCCACCCTGACCTGGAAAGGAAATCATCGTGTTCATGCACCGAAACCCATTCGACGCGCACGTACAGAGCCCCGCCCATCCTTCGGCGCCGTTCGATTACCTCAAAAAAATTCTGACCGCGCGGGTCTACGACGTCGCGATCGAAACCGATCTGGATTTCGCGCACAACCTGTCGGTTCGGTGTCGCAACGCGATCCATCTGAAGCGCGAGGACAAGCAGCCGGTGTTCTCGTTCAAGTTGCGTGGTGCGTACAACAAGATGGCGCAGATGCCGGCTGATGCGCTGGCTTGCGGTGTCATCACCGCGTCGGCCGGCAACCACGCACAGGGCGTTGCGTTCTGCGCGGCTCGCATGGGCGTGCACGCCGTGATCGTGGTGCCGCTCACGACGCCCCAGGTCAAGGTGGATGCCGTGCGCAGGCATGGTGGTTCGCGTGTCAAGGTCATTCAGGCCGGGGAGTCGTACAGCGACGCCTACGCGCACGCGCTCACGTTGCAGAAGGAGCGGAACCTGACGTTCGTGCATCCGTTCGACGACCCCGACGTGATCGCCGGCCAAGGCACGGTGGCGATGGAAATCTTGCGCCAGCATCAAAAGCCGATCCATGCGATCTTCGTGCCGATCGGCGGCGGCAGCCTGGCGTCCGGCGTGGCGACCTACGTGAAAGCCGTGCGACCGGGCATCAAGGTGATCGGCGTGCAGACGGAGGATTCATGCGCGATGGCGCAGTCGCTCCGTGCGGGTGAACGCGTCGAACTGGTGGAGGTCGGTTTGTTCTCGGACGGTACGGCGGTCAAACTGGTTGGACAAGAGACTTTCCGGTTATGCCGCGAACACCTCGACGACGTGGTGACGGTCGATACCGATGGCCTGTGCGCGGCGATGAGGGATGTGTTCCAGGATACGCGGAGCGTGCTCGAACCGGCCGGTGCCCTGGCCGTCGCAGGGGCAAAGCTGTACGCCGAGTGCGAAGGGATCGAGAACGAAACGCTCATCGCGATCACGTCCGGCGCAAACATGAACTTCGATCGGCTGAGTTTCGTTGCGGAGCGCGCGAAACTGGCTGTTGCGTAGAAACCGATACGCAGGCCGGTGCATTGTTTGAGAGGCAGGGCCACCGGCCCCGTTGTTTTTACGCCGCTTGGTTGTCCAGGTACGCTCGCACGGCCCGATACGTGCCCTCACAATCGAAAGCAACCGACGGAAATCGACCCGTTTTGGCCTCTCAACTTTCTCGATAGCCGACAGTCGACAATAGCGCAGTTCTCAGTCAACGCTGCCCCCCCCACCACATACCACTACTGCTGGCCGGTGATTGCCCTAACAGATCTTTGCGTGAAATATGCACGACTCAAGCTGTCTATAAACCTGCATATCTTCGTTAAAGACCTCCGCAAGACGAAGCTTAAATACTTCTGCATTGATGTTCGTCTTAATGTTGCAGATGCTTCGAATTTTTGATGCCATCGCTTTAACGTCTTGGTTTTCTATATCTGTGACAAATGAATCGTAAGCTTGTTCATCAAACTTCAAATCATTTTTTTTGCAATACTCCAATAAAACTTCTTTGTCAAATAAATAATTTTCAATTTCCCATCTATCCAGCATGCGATGGTTTTCTGGATTATTTCTTAAATATAAATCTCTTTCGTCGCTGGAAACTAGCGCTCCAGATCCAGAGTCTCTATCCTTGAGTACGAAAATTTCAACGGAGGGGATTGCTTTCGACAATATAGATATCGCTACTGCACTTCTTTGGTCCAGTTCGGTATTTCCACCGCTGGAAACGAACAATGTGTCAGGATATTTTTTGTTAAAAATATTGTTGTAGGCGTTTGCATCCATGCCTCTCTCTTTGCCGTTTTCACCGGGTGTATCGCGCCCTTCGCAATAAACTATTCTCTGAGGACTTATCAGATGCGCCAAATCGTCGAGCGCCACACCGAAAATCTTCCTCCAAGTATTTGAATTTTTTGGCGAAGGTTTCAACGTGTACGGCTTAGCCGCGAGGTTGTAAGTATCATCGAAATAGATCAACTGACAATCATCCCGCAGGTTCTCCTGTAGCGCTCTCAGAAATCCAATACTATGAGTCGCGATCCATAGCTGACAATTGTCCCCGATTAGTCGATTCATCTCCAATAACAGGTTTTTCTGGATCGACGTATTGATGTGCAACTCCGGCTCGTCGAGTAAAAATACAGTATCGGTGTACTCTTCTGAGCGGAGATATAGATCTAACAGAAGGTCCACCACTTCCTTTTCACCCGAGGATAAAACGTTGAATGGGAAGCTGTTCGGATGATCCGGTTTCTTGAAAAACAAAGTTCCTTTACCGCTCTCAATATCCCCCAGATTGTCTATCTCGAGATTTAAACACTTCTTTAAAGACTCATTTAAGTCACCAATAATTTTTTGTCGTGCCTCACTGGGCTTGCAATCCACCTCATACATGTAGGCAGTATACCTAACATTTAAACGTCGATAGTTAACTAACATTTTACTATCGATGGCAGAGGTCACCGATGCGCCGTAGTTGTTTTTGATAATGTCTTCAACGGCCTCTACATTTTTGACGTCCAAATCACTGTTGTAGCGATATGGACTTCGAAACGAAAAGATTGTATTTTCTCTCCCTTTCCGCCGCTGTCGCGCGGATTGGTAATCGCCTTCGCTGAATTCGATTGTCACATTATTGTAATCGAAACCCGGATCTTCCCTCATCGAATGATACTTAAAATCTTTGCGCCCAGTATTTCCAATAGTGCTCCATATATTATGATGAAATAATAGACCATCAAGTACACTACTCTTGCCGCTTCCGTTCAGGCCGACTAGGGCGATAATTTTGGCTGGAGAATCTCCAAGATCGATGGTGAGATCGTGGAATCGCTTATATCCATTCTGGAGTCTGATTTTTCGTACTTTCATTTCTTTGACCTTGCCGTTGCACAAACACCCCGAAGCCGGTCTTACATAGACTGCTTCGTCTCAACACCCCGACATGAGCCGAACGGCTGTTGTTCCGCGAGGTTCTTGGATTATGCCTCTATCTTCGAGAACTATTGGCGACGCTACACCCGACCGCCGTCCGACGGAACGGTGGTCGCTGAACATAGGTGATCTTCCTCCCCCTGGATTGCTCCCGACACTGCTAGGGAATAAATAAATTTGCGTGGCCCGAAAACATCACACTTGGAATGCGTCAAGGATATTGGCAACGACCTAGGTCAATTGGTCGAACGTCTGGAAATGGCCGACAGCGCCCGTCAGCTTCTGATGAACAACGAACATCGACAACGAACGTCGATACCCACCTGCCCGATTCCTTCCGGTTGTTCGCGGAAACCGACGCCAAAGCTGAAGGCCGGACGGCCAGCCCCACCATTTTTCCCGTCAGGAAAACCCTGATCGACTCGGCAGGCCGTCGGTTTCAGGCCGTTTTCCCGCTGCCGCAAGCCGCCGCAGTGCGCCCCCATCCAGACGGTACCCCACACCCGCACGACCGCGACCCATCAAGCCTCTCAGCCCGCATACCTAGCCAAAACAGGTATGGCGCACCGCAGTATTTAGCGTGATGAGCGTGAATTCAATACCTGCCAGGTATCAAAAATCCCGCCTAAAAGTATTGGACGCTCCATCTGGCCGGGACGTATAAATCGCCTCAAGAACTTCACCCCCCACGGCGTGCCCCATGTCCTCCGTCACCATCGAACGTATCGAAACCCGCCTCGTCGACCTGCCGACGATCCGCCCGCACAAGCTGTCGGTGGCCACGATGCACGGCCAGACGCTGATGCTCGTGAAGGTGTTCTGCAGCGACGGCGTGACGGGCCTCGGCGAAGGCACGACGATCGCCGGCATGGCCTACGGCCCGGAAAGCCCCGAAGCGATGAAGCTCGCGATCGACGCGTACCTCGCACCGGCGATCGTCGGCAGCGATGCGACGCGCATCCAGACGCTGATGGCGTTCCTCGGCAAGCTGGCGAAGGTCAATCACTTCGCGAAAAGCGCGCTCGAAACCGCGCTGCTCGACGCGCACGGCAAGCGGCTCGGCGTACCGGTGAGCGAGCTGCTCGGCGGGCGCCGGCGCGATCGCCTGCCGGTCGCATGGACGCTCGCGTCGGGCGACACGGCCACCGACATCGCCGAAGCCGAGCGCATGCTCGACCAGCGCCGCCACAACGTGTTCAAGCTGAAGATCGGCGCGAAGGCGCCCGAGACGGATATCCGGCACGTGGCCGAGATCAAGAAGGCCGTCGGCGATCGCGCATCGGTGCGCGTCGACGTGAACATGGCGTGGAGCGAAACGCAGGCCGCGCGCGCGATTCCGGCGCTGGCCGATGCCGGCTGCGAACTGGTCGAGCAGCCGGTGGCCTCGGCCGCGGCGCTGGCGCGCCTGATGCGCCGCTTCCCGGTCGCGCTGATGGCCGACGAAATCCTGCAGGGCCCCGACAGCGCGTTCGAGATCGCGAAGCATCACGGCGCGGACGTGTTCGCGATCAAGATCGAACAGAGCGGCGGCGTGTTTGCCGCGCAGCGCGTGGCCGCGATCGCGGACGCGGCCGGCATCGAGCTGTACGGCGGCACGATGCTCGAAGGCGCGTTCAGCACGGTGGCGTCCGCGCACCTGTTCGCGAGTTTCGCGAACCTGCAGTGGGGCACCGAACTGTTCGGGCCGCTGCTGATCACCGAAGAGATCCTGACGCAGCCGCTCGATTACAGCGACTTCGAACTGACCGTGCCGGACGGCCCCGGTCTCGGCATCGAACTCGACGAGGACAAGGTCAGGCGTTTCACCCGCGACGGACTCACCCGCGTCGCGCGGTAGCCCGAGTCAGGCACAGCCGTCATTCCCCCCAAATACACGTGGAGACACCATCATGAGCGTCAAAGTTTTCGAAACCCGGGAAGTGCAGGATCTGCTGAAGGCCGCGTCGAACGCGGGCGCGGACAGCACGAAGGGCGGCAACGCGCGCACGCAGCAGGTCGTGCTGCGGCTGCTCGGCGACCTGTTCAAGGCGATCGACGATCTCGACATCACGCCCGACGAAGTGTGGGCGGGCGTGAACTACCTGAACAAGCTCGGCCAGGACGGCGAAGCGGCGCTGCTCGCGGCCGGCCTCGGCCTCGAGAAGTTTCTCGACATCCGGATGGACGCCGAGGACGAAGCGCTCGGCCTCGACGGCGGCACGCCGCGCACGATCGAGGGGCCGCTGTATGTCGCGGGCGCGCCGGTGCGCGACGGCGTCGCGAAGATCGACCTCGATGCGGACGACGGCGCGGGCCCGCTCGTGATCCACGGCACGGTCACCGGTGTCGACGGCAAGCCGGTGGCCGGCGCGGTGGTCGAGTGCTGGCATGCGAACTCGCACGGCTTCTACTCGCACTTCGACCCGACCGGCAAGCAGAGCGACTTCAACCTGCGCGGCGCGGTGAAGACGGGTGCCGACGGCAAGTACGAATTCCGCACGCTGATGCCGGTCGGCTACGGCTGCCCGCCGCAGGGCGCGACGCAGCAGCTGCTGGACAGCCTCGGCCGCCACGGCAACCGCCCGGCGCACGTGCACTTCTTCGTGACCAGCGACGGCCACCGCAAGCTGACGACCCAGTTCAACATCGACGGCGACCCGCTGATCTGGGATGACTTCGCGTATGCGACCCGCGAGGAGCTGATCCCGCCCGTCACCGGCAAGACCGGCGGCGCCGCGCTCGGCCTGAAGGCCGATGCGTACCAGGACATCGAGTTCAACTTCGTCCTGACGCCGCGCGTCGAGGGCAAGGACAACCAGATCGTCGAACGCCTGCGCGCTTCCGCCACGGCCTAACCGCCCGACGGCACGGCGGCGCGCAGCCGCCGCCGCCGGCCGGGTTCCCGCGAGATTCAACCGATTACCGATGCGAGCGTGCTTGCAGGACGCGGCACGCGCATGGGAGGAGCCATCATGTCCGCCACGATCGACCAAGCCACCGACCTGGATCACCTGCTCGCCACCGCCGTGCAGGACGACAAGGAGGCCGGCGTATTCCGCTGCCGCCGCGACATCTTCACGAACGCCGAGCTGTACGAGCTCGAGATGAAGCACATCTTCGAAAGCAACTGGGTGTACCTGGCGCACGAAAGCCAGATTCCCGACAACAATGATTACTACACGACGTGGATCGGCCGCCAGCCGATCGTGATCACGCGCGACAAGACCGGCGAGCTGCACGCGGTCATCAATGCCTGCGCGCACAAGGGCGCGATGCTGTGCCGCCGCAAGCACGGCAACAAGGGCAGCTTCACGTGCCCGTTCCACGGCTGGACGTTCTCGAACACCGGCAAGCTGCTGAAGGTGAAGGACGAGAAGACGACGGAATACCCGGTGCAGTTCAACACGCACGGTTCGCACGACCTGAAGAAGGTGGCGCGCTTTGCGAACTATCGCGGCTTCCTGTTCGGCAGCCTCAGCGCCGACGTGCTGCCGCTCGAGGACTACCTCGGCGAGGCGCGCGTGATCATCGACCAGATCGTCGACCAGGCGCCGAACGGGCTCGAGGTGCTGCGCGGCAACTCGTCCTACATCTACGAAGGCAACTGGAAGATGCAGATGGAGAACGGCTGCGACGGCTACCACGTCAGCACCGTGCACTGGAACTACGCGGCGACGATGGGCCGCCGCAAGGAAGACGGCACCAAGGCCGTCGACGCGAACAGCTGGAGCAAGTCGGTCGCCGGCGTGTACGGCTTCGACAACGGCCACATCCTGCTGTGGACGCAGACGATGAACCCGGAAGTGCGGCCCGTGTACCAGCATCGCGATGAAATCAAGGCGCGCGTCGGCGACGTGCAGGCCGACTTCATCGTCAACCAGACGCGCAACCTGTGCGTGTACCCGAACGTGTTCCTGATGGACCAGTTCAGCACGCAGATCCGCGTGGTGCGGCCGCTCGGCGTCGACAAGACCGAGGTCAGCATCTTCTGCTTCGCGCCGAAGGGCGAGAGCGAGGCCGACCGCACGACCCGCATCCGCCAGTACGAGGATTTCTTCAACGTGACGGGCATGGGCACCGCCGACGATCTCGAGGAGTTTCGCGCGTGCCAGGCCGGTTATGCGGGCATCACGGCGATGTGGAACGACCTGTCGCGCGGCGCGCCGCTGTGGGTCGACGGCCCGGACGAGAACGCGAGGAAGATGGGGCTGAACCCGCGCATTTCCGGCGAGCGCAGCGAGGACGAAGGGCTGTTCGTGTGCCAGCACGAACACTGGGTGAACGTGATGCGCGATGCGCTGAAGAAGGAACGCGGGGAGGTGGCAGCATGAGCTTCGATTACCGGACTGTCTGCGCCGCGCTGTATCGCGAAGCGCGCCTGCTCGACGATCGCCAGTGGGACGAGTGGCTGACCTGCTACACGGAGGACGTCACGTACTGGATGCCCGCGTGGGACGACGATGACCGGCCGACCGACGATCCGCAAAGCCAGATCTCGCTGATGTATTACGCGGACCGCGGCGGCCTCGAGGATCGCGTGTTCCGGATCAAGACCGAGCGCAGCGGCGCATCGACGCCCGAGCCGCGCACCAGCCACAACGTGACGAACGTCGAGGTGCTGGCCGAACGCGAGAACGAAGTGGACGTGCGCTACAACTTTCACACGCTGAACCACCGCTACCGCGTGACCGATCACTTCTTCGGCACGATGTTCGTCACGTTGCGCAAGGCGGGCGATGAGCTGCTGATCTCGTACAAGAAGATCGTGCTGAAGAACGACTACATCCGGCAGGTGCTCGACGTCTATCACGTCTGACGCTGTTGTTTTGTCATGAAAGGAAGTGGAGGTGACACCATGTCCAGCTACAAGATTGCACTGAACTTCGAGGACGGGGTAACCCGCTTCATCGACTGCAAGGCCGGCGAGAAGGTTCTCGACGCGGCCTTCCGCGCGAAGATCAACCTGCCGATGGATTGCTCCGACGGCGTGTGCGGCACCTGCAAGTGCCGCGCCGAAAGCGGCCGCTACGATCTCGGCGACGACTACATCGACGACGCGCTCACCGAAGACGAAAAGGACGGCGGCCTCGTGCTGACCTGCCAGATGGTGCCGCAAAGCGATTGCGTGATCGCGGTGCCGACGTCGTCGGTCGCGTGCAAGACGGGCCAGAGCGGGTTCGCGGCCACGGTGACGAAGGTCGAGCAGCACAACGATGCGGCCGTTGTGCTCGAACTCGACGTCGGCACGGCCGCGCCGGTGTTCCTGCCGGGCCAGTACGTGAACATCGACGTGCCGGCGAGCGGCCAGCACCGTTCGTATTCGTTCTCGTCGGCGCCGGCCGATGCGAAGGTCAGTTTCCTGATCAAGAAGATTCCCGGCGGCGTGATGAGCACGTGGCTCGAATCGGCGCAGCCCGGCGACACGCTCGAATTGCACGGGCCGCTCGGCAGCTTCTACCTGCGCGACGTGCAGCGGCCGCTGCTGTTCCTCGCGGGCGGCACGGGGCTCGCGCCGTTCCTGTCGATGCTCGAGGTGCTCGCGCGCAGCGGCTCGCAGCAGAAGGTGCACCTGATCTACGGCGTGACGCGCGATCTCGATCTCGTGCTCGTCGATGCGATCGAAGCGTATGCGGCGAAGCTGCCGAACTTCAGCTTCGCGACGGTCGTGGCCGACGCGGCGTCGAACCATCCGCGCAAGGGCTGGGTCACGCAGCACATCCCGGCCGATGCGCTGAACGACGGCGACGTCGACGTGTATCTGTGCGGGCCGCCGCCGATGGTCGACGCGGTGCGCAAGTATTTCGACGACGAAGGCGTGAAGCCGAACAGCTTCCACTACGAGAAGTTCACCCCCAACGTCACGGCAAAGGCGGCATGATCATGCAACGATTCTCAGGCAAGGTCATCGTCGTCACGGGTGCCGCGCAGGGCATCGGCCGCGGCGTCGCGCTGCGCGCGGCGGCCGAAGGCGGCAGGGTGCTGTTCGTCGATCGCGCGGATTTCGTCGCCGAGGTCGCGGCCGAAGCGACGGGGGGCGAGACGGCCGGGTTCGTCGCCGATCTCGAAACGTACGAAGGGGCGCTTGCGGCGATCGCGCACGCGGTGCGGACGTTCGGCGGCATCGACATCCTGATCAACGGCGTGGGCGGCGCGATCCGCATGCGGCCGTTCGCCGAATTCGAGCCCGCGCAGATCGATGCGGAAATCCGCCGTTCGCTGATGCCGACGCTCTATACGTGTCACGCGGTGCTGCCGCACCTGCTCGCGCGCGGCGGCGGCACGATCGTCAACATCTCGTCGAACGCGACGCGCGGGATTCGCCGGGTGCCGTACTCGGCGGCGAAAGGCGGCGTCAATGCCCTGACGTCGGCGCTCGCGATGGAATATGCGGAACACAACATCCGGGTCGTCGCCACCGCGCCGGGCGGCACCAGCGCACCGCCGCGCCGCGTGCCGCGCAATGCGGCCGGCGACAGCGAACAGGAACAGGCATGGATGGGCGAAGCCGTGCGCCAGGTCACGGAATCGACGTACCTCAAACGCTACGGCAGCCTCGACGAGCAGATCGCGCCGATCCTGTTCCTCGCATCCGACGAGGCGAGCTACATCACCGGCACGGTGCTGCCGGTCGCGGGCGGCGATACGGGTTGAGCCGCGCGTCGTCGCGCCGCCTGGCACGTGTTCAGGATGTTCGTCGACAACCCAGCCACCTATCCACCCACCAACCGGCCGGCGCGAAGACGCCGGCCATGGAGACTTCCATGCGTGATCGCAAAGCCATCGTTCCGGCGGGAATGGAAGCCGTGTACGAGAAGATCGGCTATGCGCCCGGCCTGAAGGTCGGCGATACGCTGTACGTATCCGGCCAGATCGGCCGCGATGCGGCGATGCAGCTCGTCGAGGATCGTGAAGCACAGATCGTGCAGGCGTTCGAGAATCTGAAGCGGGTACTGGACGCGGCGGGTGCATCGTTCAGCGACGTGGTCGACCTGACGACCTTCCATACCGACATGCGCGACCTGCCGTTGTTCATGCAGGTGCGCGACCGCTACCTCGATGCGCACCCGAAGCCGGCATGGACGGCGGTCGGCGCGCACATGCTGGGCGGCGCGCCGGGCTATATCGTCGAGATCAAGGCGGTGGCCGTGTTGCCGGCGTGACGCGTGCGGGCGGGAGGCCGGCACGAGGCGACGTAGCGCACGCATCGAATCGACCCGACTCGCCGCGTGCCGCGACGGAACGAGAGACTTCGCGATCCACCGGTCAATCCTGACGAAATGCTTTCTCGCGACGTCGGGCCGTGCGTCGTTGCGCCGCGGTCGGCGACAAGTCGCGCGAGTTCGTTTATGGTGCGAGGGAACGCAGCGTCATCTCTTTCCTTCCGTCGAGAATCCGCGATGAAATGCCTGCCACGCGCCGCCTTCGCCGCCCTCGCTTTCACCGTCGCGCAAGCCGCGTTCGCCCAGGCGCCCGCCACGGTGCGGCTCGAAGACATGACCTGGACCGAGCTGCGCGACAGCATCCGGGCCGGCAAGACCACCATCCTGATTCCGGTCGGCGCAACCGAGCAAAGCGGGCCGTACGTCGCGCTGGGCAAGCACAATGCGCGGGTCGCGGTGCTGTCCGAGCGGATCGCGCAAGGCCTCGGCAACGCAATCGTCGCCCCCGTCATCGCCTATGTGCCCGAGGGCGGTTATGCGCCGCCGACGTCGCACATGCGTTTTCCCGGCACGATCACCGTGCCTGACGACGTCTTCGAAAAGACCCTCGAGTCCGCAGCCAACAGCTTCCGGGTCCATGGCTTCACGAACATCGTGTTCCTCGGCGACCACGGCGGCTACCAGAACGACATCCGGCAGTCGGTCGCGCGGCTGAACAAGTCGTGGGCCGGCACGGGCGCGCGCGCGTTCGTGCCGGCCGAGTATTACGGCACCAGTTCCGACGGTTACGACCGGATCCTGCGCGAGCACGGCGTGCCGGCCGCGGACATCGGCACGCACGCGGGGCTGGCCGATACGTCGCTGCTGCTGGCGGTCGCGCCGGGCATGGTCAGGGTCGACAAGCTGCGCGACGCCTCGAAGCCCGGCATCGCCGACGGCGTCTACGGCGGCGATCCGCGTCATGCGAGCGTCGAACTCGGCCGGCTCGGCACCGACGCGATCGTGTCGCGCACCGTCGACGCGATCAGAAAGGACACCGCCGGCCGCTGACGCCGCCGCGCCATTGCGCCGCCTTTGCCGTCGTTCCATTCCATCGAACCGGGACATCGTATGCAACCGCGCCTTCGCCGTCACATCCGCTTCCCCCGTCCCGCGATCGTCGTCGCGGCTGCGCTGGCCGGTTTTTGCGCCCAGGGTGCGATCGCGGCGTCCGCTGTCGCGGCCGTACCCGGCATGCCGCCCGTCATCAACCCCGACAACCTGTACGGCGAGGCACGGGCCGGCCGCATGAGCGCGGCGGTGGCGGGCGCACTGCCGCGCATCTATGTGCCGAACCTGCGATCGAACGACGTCTACGTGATCGACCCGGCCACGTACAAGGTCGTCGACCGGTTTGCCGTTGGCCGCAGCCCGCAGCACGTCGTGCCGGCGTGGGACCTGCGGACGCTGTGGGTCGCCAACAATGCGGAAGGGCGCACCGACGGCAGCCTGACGCCGATCGATCCGAAGACGGGCAAGCCCGGCCCGGCAGTGCGCGTCGACGATCCGTACAACATGTATTTCACGCCCGACGGCAAGGATGCGATCGTCGTGGCCGAGGCGCATGCGCGGCTCGACTTCCACGACCCGGGCACGATGGCGCTGAAATCGAGCCTAGAGGTGCCGCAATGCAAGGGCATCAACCATGCGGACTTTTCGATCGACGGCCGGTATGCGCTCTTCACGTGCGAGTTCGGCGGCAAGCTCGCGAAGATCGACCTGGTGAATCGCAAGGTGCTCGGTTACCTCGAACTCGACCGGAAAGGGATGCCGCAGGACATCCGCGTGGCGCCGGACGGCAAGGTGTTCTATGTCGCCGACATGATGGCGGACGGCATATACGTCGTCGACGGCGAGCGCTTCGCGAAGACCGGTTTCATCCCGACCGGCGTCGGTACGCACGGGCTGTATCCGAGCCGCGACGGCACGAAGCTCTATATCGCGAATCGCGGCTCCAATCTCGTCCACGGGCCGCGCCACGGCAAGGGCAGCGTATCGGTGCTCGACTTCGCGACGCGCAAGGTGGTCGCGAACTGGCCGATTCCCGGCGGCGGCAGCCCCGACATGGGCAACGTCAGCGCGGACGGCAAGACGCTGTGGCTGTCGGGCCGCTTCGATGACGTCGTCTACGCGATCGACACCACGAGCGGCGCGGTTCGAGCGATTCCCGTCGGCATGGAGCCGCACGGCCTGACGGTGTGGCCGCAGCCGGGGCGCTATTCGCTGGGCCATACCGGCAACATGCGGTAGGGCGGCGGACGGTCAGGGCGCCCGTTCGTGCGTTCGCGTGTCACGACCGGCGGTGCATCACTCCCACGCGTGCTTGCTGAACTGATAGCCCTTGCAGCGGATCGTCTTGATGCGCTTCGGTTCCGTCAGGTCGTCGCACAGCTTGCGGCGCAGCTTGGAGATGCGGCCGTCGATCGAGCGGTCGAAGCCGTCGAACTCGATTCCGCGTAACAGCTGCGTCAGGTCTTCCCGGCTGACCACCTCGCCGGCGCGGCAGACGAGGGCCCACAGCAGGTCGAATTCGGTCGAGGTCAGGCGCGGCGCGCTGCCGTCGGGCAGGCGAATCTTGCGATCCGCGCGGTCGATCGAAAACTTGCCGAACTCGAATCGCTGCGGCGATGCCGGTGCGCCGTCGACCGGGCGCAAGCGCATCCGTCGCAGGTGGGCCTTGATCCGCGCGAGCAGGATGCGCGGCTCGACCGGCTTGCGGAGAAAATCGTCCGCGCCGAATTCCAGGCCGAGCAACTCGTCGAACTGCTCGTTGCGGGCCGTCATCATGATGACGATGCCGTCGTACTGCATGCGTGCGTCGCGGCAGATCTCGAAGCCGTCCTTGCCCGGCAGGTTGATGTCGAGCAGCACCAGGTCGGGGCGGCGCGCGATGATCGTGGACACGGCGTCGGTGCCGTCGAACAGCGTGTCCACCTCGTACTGATGCATGCGCAGATAGTCTGCGATCAACGAGGACAATGGGACGTCGTCTTCGACGAGCAGGATTCGGATGGGCATCGCTAAACGAGGGGGCGAAACGGGAAAGTGGCGAGCGCTCAGGCCCGTCCGAACATGGGGAAGCCGAAGAGACGCGCATGATACTGAGAAACATTCCGGCAGAATGTGGCGAAATCTGCATCGTTCGGTGAGCCTCGCCGCGGGCGGCGCGTCGCCGCGTTGCAGGAAGGCGAACGCACGAAGATGCGGCGTCGTGTTTAGTCGAACGACGTGATGTACGCGTCAACACGTTCGGAGCGGTATCTGGCGTGCAACCGGCTGAAATATCGGGCGGGATGTCGTTCGTGCGGAAACGTTTGCGAAAGCGCCGCGCATGCGGGTATCGCGCACGCTCGCCAGAGCAAAACCGGTAAAGATTGCTCTACATATCATTACAAAATATTACCTGACGGGTGGCGTGCGGCCCGCCGTATCGGCGCGGGAGATTGCCTTCGCGCTACCGTCGGATCGCCTTGCGCAACCGCGACACCTCCTGCTCCGACACCGGCGCCGCACGATTGCCTCACGCGCTGCGTACACCTGACCACCGATGGCGACGCGCGGGCGCGACCGTCGGGCACGCACGTTGCTCGGCTGTGGGCGGCGCCCGCCTGCGGGCGCGGAATCGCGTACCGTTGCGCATGGCGGGCCCGCGCGTGCGCCGATATCGACATTCGTATCCGGGAGGCGCCATGCGTGAATCGAACGATCCATCCCGCGCCAGGACGGGCCCGGGCGGCCGGGCCACGACCGATCCCCGGGCCGTCACGGTCAGGCACCCCGTCACGCGCGCGTTCGAACGCTTCGCGTCGCACGTGACCGTGTGGGCCGGCTCGCCGGTCGCGTTCGGCAGCGCGGTCGCCGTCACGGCGCTGTGGCTCGTCACCGGCCCGCTCTTCCACTATTCGGATGCATGGCAGCTCGTCATCAATACCGGGACGACGATCGTCACGTTCCTGATGGTGTTCCTGCTGCAGCGAAACCAGAACCGCGACAGTGTCGCGATGCACCTGAAGCTCGACGAACTCGTGGCCGTCACGCACGCGGCGAGCGACCGGCTGATCGGGATCGAGGACGCGTCGGAGGAGGAGTTGCGCGCGATGGCGCAGACCTACCTCGACATGGCAAAGCGGGTGGCCGCCGGGGACGGTAATCCGGATGGCGATCGCGACCGCGAGCCGGCGGAGCCTTCGCCGGAATCCTGACGGACGTGACGCTGCACGGCTGGACGCGATCGGCTCGCGGCCGGCGGACGATTTTTCAACCGCTTGTCATTTCTGTCCATGGGGCGCGGCATGCAGCGCATTCGCGCGATGAGCGCATCGTGGCGTGCCGTCTGCCGCCGGGCGGAACGCGTGAAGCGGACGGCATCCAGCACGCGCCTGCGGCCGAAGCGCTTCGATGCGATGTCGGCAGCGTCGCTGCCGACGGTGTGCAGTCGAGCATGCTTCCGGCAAAAACGCTTGCGCAATTCCACTGTCTCGAACGCCGCCTGTGTGAGTCGCCCCCCCGCCAGACAAGGTTACTCGACATTTCATTACAAACTATTACCGATGTCGCCGCGTATCGTTCCCTACAATTTCGCTTCCTGAGGCGCGCGCATGATGCGCCGCGATTTCGTCCGTCATGCGGACGGTGACAGGCAACTGACGGGAAGGCGACATGATGCCGTGGCAAGTCGTGCAGAGTCTCGAAGCGCTCACGAACGCGATCGAAGCCGCGGTGGCGCGGGCCGACTGGGCCGGGGCCGTCCGGGCCGCCGAGACGCGTTCGCGGTTCGTGCTTGCGCTGGCGCCCGATCAGCCGGACGAGGTCGTGTCGGCGCTAGGGAGAATGCAGGAGACCGATGTCCGGATCTCCATCGTCGCTCGCGAAACGTTGCAGGCGCTCGTCGCCGAGGGCTGGGCGGCGTTGCACGAAACGCGGGCGGCGACGCATGCGTTGAAGGCCGGGCAGCGCGCGCTCGACGCGGACGCTGCGGCATCGCGATGCGCGCCCCGCGCCGACACGCGATTCGCGCTTCGTCATTGAGCGCGACGCTGATATCCGCTTTCTTGGGTGGCAGGATGAGATTCAGAAAACGTACCGCCTACGTCGATGCAACACGATGGTTCGTCGATGGCGACCATGACCGGGTGGCGCGGCGCCACGACACGTGGGCAGTCGCGACGCCGGAAGGCTGGCGTCCGGTGAAGCCGGGCGACTGGATTCTGCTCGACGAAAGCGGGAACTGCTGGCCGATGGACAACGGCCTCTTCTTGCGCTTTTACGAACCGGCCTTGGACTGACGTGACCGACGAACCACGCTCGCCTAACGGCGCTTGCGCGAAAACAGCAACGAATCGGCGTCGTTGAAGCGGATACGCTGCGGCTCGCCATAACCCGCCTTCTCCGCGACGCGAATCGACCCCGCGTTGGTCGGCGCGATCACGCATACGCTGCGCTCGAACCGTTGCTGCCCGTCGAGCCATGCAAGCGCCGCCGCGAGCGCCTCGGTCGCGTAGCCCTTGCCGTGCGCCCACGTCGCGAGAGCCCAGCCGGCTTCCGGCACACCGCGAATCGACGGCTCGATGAGCCGGTGGAAATCGGCGAAGCCGAGGTCGCCGACATAACGGCCCGACGCCTTCTCTCGAATCGCCCAGTAGCCATAACCCAGCAGCGGCCACAGCCCGCGATACGCGAGCATGCGCATCCACGAGTCGCGCGGCGCGGACGGCTCGCCGTTGAAGATGTGCTCGACGACCTTGGGCTCGGCCCACATCGTGGCGAGCGCATCGAAGTCGCCGAGCGGATGGCCTTCGAGGATGAGGCGCGGCGTGTCGAGAACGGGCGGGGAAGAGACAGGCGGCATCGTGGTTTCCGAGAAAGAAGGGGGAGCATGGGACGGCCGGGCCGTCGGCACGTCGACGCCGCGCTGGTCGGGGCCCGTTCACGCGCTCGCCGGCAGGTCGGACGGCGGTGTGGGTCGGTGAGCGGCGGCATGCGGTCGGCGGTGCGCGAGTGCGCCACGCGGCGAGCGGGCATGTCCATTTCGGCAAGACAGGGCGCGGGAATGATAGCAAAACCCTTGTCGCGGCGGGCGTCGCGTCCGGCGGCCGGCGTCGAACCGGAAACGTGCGCGATTGCAGCGGCTGGCCGCGCGATAATCGGACTTTCATGCGGCGCACGCCGCACTTCCGATGTGCGTTCACCCCTCGACATGACACTCGAATCCGACTGGCTGAGCCGCTTCATGGCGCTCGTCACGGTTACCGGGAAACTCGAAATCCGCTGCGCGTTCGGCGCGCCGTGGGCGGTCACGTATGAACGATCGCCTGCGTGCGAGATCCCGTATCACGTGGTGCTGCGCGGCCGCGCGATCCTCGAGAATCCCGACGACGGCTCCGTGCGCGAACTCGGCGGCGGCGATCTCGTGCTGTTGCCGCACGGTTCCCCGCATGTGCTCCACGACGGCAGCGGGTTGCCGCCGGTGCCGGCGGTCAAGCGGCCCGGCGGTCACGTCTTCATCGGCGAGAACGCGGGTACCGGCGAGCGGCTGGACATGCTGTGCGGACGTTTCGTGGTCGCGCCGCCGCACGACCGGCTGATCCGGCGCCACCTGCCGGCCGATCTCGTCGTGCGCGCGGTAGCGGACAGCCGCACGGCGGACGCGCTGGCTGCCACCGCGCGGCTGACCGCCCTCGTGGAGCTGATGCGCGCGGAATCGCTCGAGCGGCAACTCGGCGGTCTCGCGATCCTCGACGCGCTGTCGGCGGCGCTGTTCGCACTCGCGCTGCGCGCGATCAGCGAATCGGGGCAGGCGCCGACCGGCCTGCTGGCGCTGGCCGGCCAACCGCGTCTCGCGCCCGCGATCGTCGCGATGCTCGACGATCCGGCAAGGCCGTGGACGCTGCCCGAACTGGCCGCGCTGTGCAGCATGTCGCGCGCGACCTTCATGCGTCATTTCCAGTCGAAACTCGGGCACTCGGCCGCCGATCTGCTGACGGATATCCGGATGAGCCTCGCCGCGAATGCGCTGCGCCGGCCGTCGGCCAGCGCGGAGGCCGTGTCGGCCGACGTCGGTTATCAGTCGGTGGCTGCGTTTCGCCGCGTGTTCACGCGCTGGGCGGGGATGACGCCAGGTGAATGGCGGCGCCAGTCGTTCGGTGGTCCGCGCGACGCGGCGGCATCGGACGACGGCGTGGCCGGCGATGCGGAGTAAATGCGAAGGAGGCGGCGCCTGCTGCGGTTCGATGCACTCGCAGACGGATCGGCCAGATGTCGACGCACGGTTCGATGCCGGGCCCGTCGCTACGGTTGTCCGGCTCGACGAACCACTCGACGACAGCGCGGCACCTCGGTTTTTTCGATCCCCCAGGCAGCGCCGTGGCCGTCATCCAGACGGCACGCCCGCCGCAGCAATGGAGCCGGCGACGGGCGCGATCGAAACGGCAGAGGCACCGCATGCCGTCCCGATGCTCTTGCAGCTGCGCGACTTACTTCACAGGCGGGAAATCGACAACCGTGTCGTTGATGCGGTTGAACGTGTTGGTGAAGATCGTCAGCGCGATCGCGAGCGAGATTTCCGCGAGTTGCGTGTCCGTGTAGCCGGCTTCGCGGATCGCCGCGAATTCGTCGTCGGTGATCGTGCCGCTCGTCTGTTGCAGGTTCAGCACGAAACGGATCAGTGCGTCGCGCTTCGCGTCGCCGGTGTTCGGCTCGCGCGAACGGATCGCGCGCAGTGCGTCGGCCGACAGGCCGGTCATCTTGCCGAGCAGGTTGTGCGCGGCGACGCAGTAGTCACACCCGGTATCGGCGCTGACGAGCAGCTTGATCGTTTCGAGATCCTGCCTGGTCAGCGTGCCGCCGGCGAGCACGCCTTCGGCGTTGAGCACGGCCGCGAGCGCGTTCGGCGCGAGATGGCCGACGGCGGCGAACAGGTTGGGGACAGTGCCACCGGCGACCTTGCGGACTTGTGCGTACACGTCGGCGGTTGCGCCGGTGGCGGTTTCGATGGCGGGGATGGCGATGCGGCTCATGACTGGCTCCTTGATCGGAAGGTTGACGCCCGTTCGTTCGGGGTGACTCCACTTTAGAAGCGCAGGGCGATCCTCATAAGGCGCAAAATCGCCATTGTGATGCTCAAAAGGATCAAGTCGATTCGCCGCCGCCGGCGGTCTACTTCCGGCTTTTCAGGAAGGTCCGCCCTTCGGCCGTGATCGACGCGCCGGAGCGGCCGTGCGCGGAATGGCTGACGAAGCCCGCGCTGACGAGTTCCCGCGCGATCGACCAGCCGAGCGCGGGCGCATCGCGCCCGTAGCGGACGTCGGCGAGGCGCTCGAGCGCCCAGATGGCGGAGGCCGACAGGTTCGGGGTGTTGGACGTGAAGTTGTCGCTCATCGCTTCCTCGTGAAAAGGGGATTCGGGGTGGGCGGGATGCCGTGACGCCGGGTGGTGCGCAAATCAGCGCGCTTGCAGCACGGGCAGCAGCGCCTGTAGCGCCGCCTCCTCGTCGGGGCCGGTGGCCAGCACTTGCGCGGACGCGCCGCCGTGCACCTGCAGCGCTGCGATGGCGGCGCTGTCCTTCGCGTTGCTGCTGATCCCGTTCGCGATCAGCAGGATGTCGCTTTCGAAGCCGCGCGCCGCGTCGACGGCTGCTTTTCGTGCGGCGCCGCCGCGGTTGCGGTTCCAGGCGGGGCCGATTTCAACGTACACGACGGTTGCCACGATGTCGGAAAGCCTCTGAACGGAGAATCGGTGTGCGGTGCCAGGCCGGCGGTGCGCCTGGCGCGCGTGAAACACGCTTTCCCGCGAAACCCGGAGCAGCCGTCGGCGAGGCCGGGGTGTGTGCATCCTGCTTGGATGTGCCGGCATTCTCGTGGAAACGGGTTGCAAATCCGGCGAACGGCACGAAAGCGGTGATTATAATACAGCGGTCAAGATATGTGAATTGCATTATAATGCCGTGTGCGCCGATGCGCGGTCCGCCGATCCGTCGGCGCGTGCCGTCAGGCCGGCCGGGCGACGCTGCCAGCGCGCCCGGCATTTTTATCGACGACCCAACTCCTCCTGAATGGAAGCTGCAATGAACGCCGCCCCCGCCTGCCCGCAATGCGCGATGGAAAACACTTACCCGGACGGCACGCTGACCGTATGCGCGGACTGCGGCCATGAATGGTCGGCCGGTGCCGGCGCCGAAACCGGTGACGAGCCGGCCGGCGACGTTGTCAAGGACGCGAACGGCAACGTGCTGTCGGATGGCGATTCGGTCGTGCTGATCAAGGACTTGCGCGTGAAGGGCTCGTCGATCACGCTGAAGATGGGTACCAAGGTCAAGAGCATCCGGCTCGTCGGCGGCGATCACGAGGTCGACTGCAAGACCGACATGGGCGGCTTCATGCTGAAGGCCTGCTACCTGAAGAAGGTCTAAGTGCACCCGCGCCAATCGACTGCTTGATCGACAGCCCACCATGGCCGAGGAACGATTTTCCTACGATGCGTTCGTCAGGTTCCTGGCGACGCCGCTGAACGACGGCCGGCCTTTCGTGCTGGAGACGCAGCACGCACTTTCGCTCCATTTCGATCATATCGGCACGCAGAGCTTCATGTCGCTCCGGGATCCGGGCCGGCTCGAACTCGGCTATACACGCGTGATGATGGGCTTTCTGCTGCTGCAGCCGGAGCCTGCGCACATCTGCATGCTCGGGCTCGGCGGCGGTTCACTGGCGAAGTACTGCTACCGGCACCTGCCCGGTGCGGCGATCGACGCGGTCGAGATCAACCCGGACGTGATCGCGCTGCGGGACGTATTCAGGATTCCTGCCGACGACGGCCGGTTCACGGTGGTGTGCGCCGACGCCGCGGATCACCTGGAAAGGGCGGATGTCCGGACGGACGTGATCCTGCACGACGCGTTCGTCGCGGACGGCATGCGTGGCCGGTGCACGGGTGCGGCATTCCTCGCTGCATGCCGGGCGCGCCTGAGTGATACCGGCGTACTGGCGATCAACTTCATGGACGACGATCCGGCATTGCCGCAACATCTCGAGCAACTGCGAGCGGTGTTCGGTGCGTCGTATACGCTGGTGCCGTGCGGCGACGACAACAACTACATCGCGTTTGCGTGGAAGGGCGGGCAGCGGCTGCCGTCACTCCGCGTTCTGCTCGAGCGCGCACTTGCGTGCGCACAGGCCGGCGAGCTCAAGCTGGCGGCCACGGCGAGACGCATGAAGGCCGGGGAGTGCATCGAGCCGCAGCGGCTGGTGCAGCGTACGCAGCCTAAGGGGCGGTGGGAGATTGGCGCGTAAGCGCCGCCGCGTGCGCGGCCGCGCTTACTTCACGCGCTTGCCGAGCGCGCTCTTGGTCTTGTACGTCACGCCGTGACGGTCGAGATACTCGCGGATCAGTTGCCGCACGACTTGCGAAGGCGTGAGGTCCTGCTCTGCGCAGAGCATCTCGAATGCTTCCTTCTTCGCGGGATCGATCAGGACGGTCAGGCGGGCGGTTTTTGTTTCCATTGCGGGGCGAGGGTGGTCGGTATGTTAATCAAATTATAATCGATGAGCCTTCGGCGCCACTACCGGAAACGCGGGGAAACGCGGCCGGGTGCGCGCTCAACGCTTGCTGCGGACCAACGCGAGCAGGTCGTCGATCACCGGTACGATCGCCAGCGTGACGAGCACCGCGGCGAGCGGCACGGTCGATACGTAGCCGACATGCTTGAAGCCGATTGCGCCGGCCAGGCCGCCGATGAAGAACGACGAAAGCATCGTTGCATGAATCCGCAGCTTCGAGCGGTTGGCGACCACCGCATGCGCGTCGACGTCGATCGCCGACCGGTTCCAGTAGAACAGCTTCCCGAGTTCGATGCCGAGGTCGGTCACGATGCCGGTCATGTGTGTGGTGCGGATCTCCGCGCCCGACAGCTTCGTGATCGTCGCGTTCTGAAGCCCCATGATGAAACACAGCAGCGTCACGGTCACCGGTACGAAGAAGGTTTCCCACAGCGCGAGATGGCTGCCGAGCAGCCCGAACAGAAGCAGCAGCGCGGCCTCGACCAGCAGCGGCAGCATGAACTGGCTGTGCAGGCCGCGACGGCGGCCCCAGTTGACGAGGATCGCCGAGCAGCTGGCACCGATCAGGAACGACCCCAGCGAGCTGATACCGGCCAGCGCGAGCCGCACGTCGCCGAGCGCCGTCTGGTCGGCGATCGCCGATACGATGCCGCTCATGTGCGACGTGTATTGCTTGACCGCGAGGAAGCCGCCGGCATTGGCCGCGCCGGCGACGAACGCCAGCGAAAACCCGAGCTGACGGTTTGCGTTCGCGCTGCGGTGTTTTCCCGTCAGGTTTCGAAAGTACTGCGCTGGCATGGTGGCTTCGCTCAATCGCCGCGGATCGCGGGCACGGACATGAAAACCGGCGCCGGGCGGCAGGGCGGGAACGCCGCGTGCGTACGGGCGCCGGGTCTCTTGAATCATGTGATGCACATGATAATGTCATTATCATACTCTGTCAGCCGTATGGGGCTGACAGTACAATGTCGTGCTGCGCGGACCGGCCGCGGCTTCGCTGCCGCATTGCCGTGCCGCCCGCATTCGCGATCACTTCTGCCCACCGTTTCATGACCCCGATCAAGTTCATCCTTCGCTACACTGCGATCCCGTTCATGGCCATCGTGGCCGTGGTGATCTGGACAGTCATACCATCGTCGAAAGAGATCGATGCGAGACAATATGCGGCGCTGTCGCGCGCGTACGCGAGTTTCCCGTTGCCGTTCCGGCGCGAGATCTCGGAAACGATGGACCACGGCCGGATCAACGACCGGCGCTACCAGGCGCTCGTGCGCGATTCGCTGGGCAACGGCGTCGCGCTGGACTGGCCGGCGTCGGGCGTCGGCGCGCTCGCCGACGAGCGGCAAAAACTGGCCGAACTGATTCAGGCCGATTCAGATCTTCAAGGGCATCACCAATGAAAACTCTGCTGGTTTCCGTGGCATTCGCGATGATCATCGCGAGCCTGATCTTCGCGCTGTATTTCATGAATCACGATCGCGGCAAGTCCAAGCGGATGGCATGGTCGCTCGCGGCACGCGTCGGGCTGTCGGTCACGCTGTTCCTGTCGCTGCTGATCGCTTACAAGCTGGGCTGGATCGAGCCGACGGGGTTGCCGATCGGCCGCTGAACGACGGGTGCCCCGTTGCAGCCGGGGCGTTCGCGGAAATTCGCGTTTTTCGAGGCGAGTGACGATGCGATTGCGTACGCGACGTAACGGGCGGAGGGATGGCCGGGTCGTTCAATCCGGCTGAAGGCAAAGGGGCGGCGGCACAACTGCGGCTCGAGCTTCGGGCATCGTGGATGCGTTACTGCCTGGGGTGCTTCATTTCCTCGGCTTCCATCGCGGCGAGTCGTTCCTCACGTGCGGATACGGACTCCATGGCTTCGTCGATCGAGGCCAATGCATATTCGCAGGCCAGTTTCACTTCTTCGACGGTAGCCTCCGGCGTCTGGTCGTCGCTTGGCGGAGGGGAAAGCATGTCTCCGAGCATCATCGCCAACTCAGGGGTGTCCCACGCTTCGCCCTTTTGCGCCTTTTTCTTTATATAGTGCCGGATTTCCGCGTCCTGCTCGGGCGAGAGTGGAAGGTGTCGAAACGTGTTGCCTGGGTTGGCGTCGATCATGATGGTGCTCCTGGGATTGCTCCCTGCAATGCGCGTGCACCCGGAAAAAGAGGGGGGCGAAGAAGGAGTCGGCTCCTATCTTCGGGAGCGTGAATCCTGAATGCGTTCGAGGCGGGCCAGGAGTTCGTCCACCTGGAGTGAGAGAACCTTGTTGCGCTCGGATTGCGTGCGGAGCTTGTTGAGCTTGACTCTCCAGTACGCTGGATCGTTGACGGTCGATCTGTTGATGAACGCGTGTTGCGCTTGCTCAAGCAGCCCGATTGATCGTCTGATATGGGCCAACTCGCGTTCCGCGTCACAGTACCAGCTCATGTTTTTCGCCTTCTGATTATGGTTTTCATTTTGACTTGCTGCACGGCGAGCGCACGTGCGCTCGCTCGAAAGGCGATGCTGGAGTCAATTTCGGGCAGCAGCACGGCTGCACGGCGTGACGGGCGTACTGATCATCCTTCTTGCGGCTGCGAGGCGGCCGGCCGGCTTGCCGCCTGCGTCGTCGGGCCACGGTAATTCATGCCGGGGGCCGGGATGGCGACGCAAGCGGGCTCCCGGCCGGCACGGCGTGCACGATGTTCCTAGAACATTTTGCGGGGCGGCATCAGGCGTTTCGTCCGCAAGCGCTGCCTGGCAACGGCACTGGCCTTTTTCCGCTTGCGCTCCGTCGTGGGCTTTTCGTAGCTGGTGCGACTGCGCAACTCCCGAATCAACCCGGTCTTCTCGATACTGCGCCGGAATCGTCGCAGCGCGACATCGATTGGTTCGTTGATCTTCAGTGTGATGGTTGTCATGTAACTCCTGGTTGAAAACGGTCGACGGGAAAACTAGCCGAGTCGTGTCATGACGGTGCTTGCGATCTCGTCAGATTCGAATTCCGAATACCCGGCTCCGATTGAAAATGCGCGCACAGCCGCGAACATCTGCAGCTCCTGTTGATGACATAGCGCGGAATGGGTCATTCCAGCGGGCAGGACGGCGTCGCTCCGAGTGACCTTGCACCCTCTGATCAGGTCAAGAAGTTCGTCGACGATCATTTCGTCCTCCAAATTGCTGGAAAGTTACTTTGCCATCGTGAGTCGCGTCAGACGGCGCTCGAAAAGAAGCCCTGCTTTTCGCGATTTTCGTCAATGACACTTTCGGCGTAGCGCAATGACGCACGACGTGCGTCACCGGCGGTATCGAACGGACTGTCGTCGAGAAGCCTGAAAGTCTGGCTCTGCGTCAGCGTATCGGTGGTGCCGCGAAGACAAATCTTGACCGCTGCGTCGAAGCCGGCATCGTAGTTATGCGGGTTGCCATCCAACGCAGGCACGTGTGGGTAAATCAGTGGATAGATCTCGAATCCACGGTAAATATGCATGCTCATCATGAACTCCTGGCGATCGATTGCGGCGACTCGCAAGGACGAGCGTATGCTGCCAGCATCGCCTGATGCATGGCGCGGCGGGTCGGTGTGAAAGGGACAAACGTTGCGAGCGAGGCGGTACGCGACGCAACACGGTGGCGAGTGGAGGGCGAGCGGGCAAACAGCAAACGGGCGCTCGAATGAAACCATCATACGCGCATCGTCGATCGGGTGTCCATCTTATTTCGACTGCGCCGAGGCAACTGTCTCGACAACCAGTCGACGCCGACCATTCATGCCTTATACGGAAAACGACACCTCTCCCGATTCCGCGACATGGGGCAGGGGGCATGCACCTGACGTTGCTTGCCGAAATTGTGACAGCCGTCGAATCGACAGGGGCCCGCGTCTGGACGTCAGTGCGAAGGCGGCGTCAGTCGCCAGCCGATGCACGCCATTCCGTGATGCGCGCGGTAAGCTGCCGCGATCATTCGATTGGCGTTTCACGAAACGGGATTTGGCACGTAGCGCGCATGCACTCGCAGCCGTGCGTAGACAGAAGGGATGTTGCCACCGGGGAGGCTGCGCAAAGGCTCATGCCAACTTTCGACAGGGCCGTCACGACGGGGACGCTCGTGGTCGCGTGTTGTCCGGATCGCAAGTTTGATCTGACTATAGTAGTGTTGTGATAAGAAAACTTATCCCGATGATGTTGATCGGAATGAATCCCATCGGAGGATGGCAGCATCGATGGCGTGACTGAAACGGGTTCTGGGGCGCCAACAGAGGCGGTAGCGTGCCGGGCGATGACGCTAGCCGCCCGTCCCGCCCGTGATGTCATGTCGATAGGCACGAGGAGAGCAACCCACGATGCGCTTGAACGCATGTCCGAACGCGCTATCCGAGTCGTAGCCGAGCATTTGCGCGATTGCCGATATCGATGCGTTCGAGCGCCGCAGTTCCCGCATCGCGAGTTGCACGCGCCAGCGCAGTACGTACTCGAGCGGCCCGAATCCCAGCCGCCGCTTGAAGTGCAGCGCGAACGTCGAACGCGATACGTGGCAGCAGGTCGCGAGTTCGTCGACTGTCCAGCGTCGTGCGGGCTCCGCATGAATGGCGACAAGCGCCGTGCTCACCCGGGAGTCCGCGAACCCGGCAAGCCATCCGACATCGCTGTTCGCGCCGTCGTCCACGTAGCGGCGCAGGATCTCGACCAGCATCATGTGGCCGAGATGCCGAACCATCAGCGACGCCCCCGGCGATGGTTTGCCGAATTCATGTGCGAGCCGCTGCAGCGCCCAGCGCAACACCGCCGCCTGCTCGGAGTCGCCGCTCACGATCACCACGGGCGGCAGGCTGCCAAGCAGCAGCGGCATGCCTTCCTCGTACGAAAAGCGACCACCGATCAGAAAGCAGTTCGCCGGTTCGCCATAGTGCGCGATGCCGTGTTCGACGTTCCGGTACACGTCGGCGGCAGGGACCGGCGTAACCGATGGATCGCTCGCCAGCGAAAATGCCCGCGGCGATGCGAGCAGGAAGCAGTCTCCCGTGCGCAGCCGGATCGGCGCCCCGGCGCCGTCGACGGTCAGCCAGCAACTTCCCTCGACAACCGCATTGAACTTGATTCCCTCGGGCGGGGGAATGGCAACCGCCCACTGGCCGCCTGCTCTCAGGCCGGTGAAATACGAGTCGCGCGTTTCCAGCAGCGACAGCACTTCCGACAGGGGATCCACGATCAAGCTCCGGACGATCTCGACGAAAAATCGGATTCTATTGCATTCACAGTCCGGGGGCGCCGCCGGAAAATGGCCTCGTGCAGTGACGCGACCGACAGGCGGGCGCGTGCTTCACGCATCGTTCCAGGAGCCTTCGATGACGAGCAGGCAACACCCCCTTCATTCCGGATTCGGCGCAGCATCGACGGCAAGCGACGTACTGGCCGATCTCGACCTTCGTGGCAAGACCGCCATCGTCACGGGCGGCCATTCTGGTCTCGGCCTGGAAACGACGGTCGCACTGGCGCAAGCCGGTGCGACCGTTGTCGTCGGCGCACGGCACGTCGATGCCGCACGCGACGCAACGCGCGGCATCGACGGTGTGGAGATTGCGGCACTCGACCTCGCCGATCTCGCGAGCGTGGCCACGTTCGTGGCGCGGTTCGTCGATGGGCGGCGCAACGTGG
Source organism: Burkholderia sp. ZZQ-2 (assembly GCF_050768715.1). NCBI lineage: Bacteria > Pseudomonadati > Pseudomonadota > Betaproteobacteria > Burkholderiales > Burkholderiaceae > Burkholderia > Burkholderia sp. ZZQ-2. Next base: position 26,850 of record NZ_LDVA01000328.1, read on the forward strand.
ACATCGTCATCAACAGCGCGGGCATCATGGCGTGCCCGGAGACACGCGTCGGCGATGGCCGGGAAGCGCAGATGGCCGTCAATCATCTTGGCCATTACGCGCTCGTCAACGGGCTGTGGCCCGTGCTCGCGCATGGCGGCGGCGCCCGCGTGGTCGCGGTGTCGTCGCTCGGGCACCGGCTGTCGCCGATTCGTTGGGATGACGTCCAGTTCGCACACGGCTACGACAAATGGCTCGCGTACGCGCAGTCGAAGACCGCCAACGCGCTGTTCGCGGTGCAGCTCGACGCGCTGGGCGCCCCGTTCGGCGTCCGCGCCTATTCGCTGCATCCGGGCAAGATCGCGACGCCGCTGCAGCGTCATCTGACACGTGAAGAGATGATGGCGCAGGGCTGGGTGGACGAGCACGGTGTGCCGGTCGATCCGACTTTCAAGACGCCGGCCCAGGGTGCCGCAACCCAGGTATGGGCGGCAACGTCGCCGCGCCTTGCGGCGATCGGCGGTGTCTATTGCGAGGACTGCGACGTCGCGGTCGTCACGCAGGGAAACGAGGAATTCGGCGTGCGGCCGCATGCGATCGATCCGGATGAGGCGGCGCGTCTGTGGGCGTGGTCCGCGAAGCTGACCGGAATCGATGCCTTTGCGACGAGCCGCTGACGCCAGAGCACGTACGAAGGAGGGTACCGGCACCGGCGGAGACAGGGCATGCGGCCGGCGCGAGATCCGCGCGCGGCCACTTGGTCACGCGTCGCGCGAAGCGCGCGGCTCATCTCCGCGATCGGTATCGCGGAAAGCGAGTCGGGGTTCGAGACAAGTGCATCGAAGGTTGATGCGAGTTGGCTGATCGCGAAGCTCGAGAGGGCGATTGATTCCAATCAAGAGGGGGCAGTTCACGGCGGCCGATTGCCGCCGAGAACACAGTGCATATATCAGGGGGCGGTAAGCAAGATCGGGCCGGTGGTCGCATCCGCCGTGTCGACTGGGTCAGGTTCCGACGCCACCGCGGTGCGCCGGCGCCCGATCGGGCAATCGCCCGTCGCGTATCCGTTCAAGTCGCCCGATCGCCTCAGCGTGGCCTCGAACACGAATCAATCCGCTGCTGGCTGCCGATCCGAAGTGGATCGAGTCGTCGCCGTACACGAATCACATGGGTTCGACGCACTGTCGCGATTGAAACCGGAGAAGCGGCCCGGCATTGCCGGGCCGCGACGACGATTACCTTACTTCACGGGGGTGAGGACCGGCGCGCCTTTGTTCTTGATCAGGAACACGACGAATTTTGCCGGCTTCGTGCTGCTGGCATTTCGCCCGACCGTGTGGACGTCCTCCGGGCCTTCGTGGAACGTGTCGCCGGCGTGGAGCGTGACCTCCTTGCCGCCGTTCAGGCCCATCACGATGCTGCCGTCGAGCACGTAGACGAACGCGTGTGCGTCGTGACGATGAACGGGGTCGACGCTGCCGGGCGGATAGTCCACGACGATCATCTGGACTTCCTTGCCCGGATACTCGGGCAACGGCTCCGTGGTCAGCGGCGTGACTTTCGCTTGCGGTGCGGCGACGGCCGGCTGAACGGCCATCAGCAGCGACGATACCAGCGGCGCGAGTACGAGCATGATGCGTTTCATGTCGTCACTCCAGGTTGGCCTTGTCGAGCCCGAACATCTTGTCGAACGATCCCGGCACGATGCGGAATGCGACATTCAGCCGGTTCCAGCTATTGATGGCGCCCACGAGGACGGTGAGATCCGACAATTCCTGCTCGGAATAGTGTTCCCGTACGCGTGCGTAGAGATCGTCCGGCACGCCATGCGCAGGGAGGCGGGTCAGTACCTCGGTCCATTCCAGCGCGGCGCGCTCGCGGGGTGAAAACAGCGTCGATTCGAGCCAGATCGCGACGTGATGCAGGCGCAATTCACGCTCGCCATGAATCTTTGCCATCTTGATGTGCATGTCGACGCAGAATGCGCAGCCGTTGAGCTGCGATGCCCGAATCTCGACGAGTTCGCGGACCGGCGCCTCGATCGTCGTCTTCTGAAACAAGCCGTCCAGCTCGATGAGCTTCCTGACCAGTTCCGGCGAGTGCTGAAAGTAGTTGATACGTTGCGTCATGATCTGTTCTCCTGATCGGTTGAAGCGGTGCCGTGGGCGCGTCGGATGGCGATTCGCCGCAGCACCTGCCCGGCAACCATCGTAATCGTGCGTCCCGGGAGCTAGTAGTGCCGGCAAGGTGCGCACTCTGTTGCCGCTTCCGAACCAATCGCCCATCATGCCGACACGGCGATGAAGCCGCATATGCCTTGTCGTGCCATCTTCGTATAAGGGCAGAGACGTTCCGTGTCGCGTACGAGACCTTCCGCGACGGGCAACTCGACACCCGGCATGCGGACGGTGACGTTGGCAACCAGCGCATATCCGCCATCTACCGGATCGCGGCCGAACGAGACTTCGACGGTGACGGTCGTTTCCCGGATATCGACCCGCGCGCGTTGCGCCAGCAGGCTCAGCGCGCCGTGAAAGCACGCGGCGTAACCGGCGGCCAAAAGCTGCTCGGGATTGGTGCCGCCACCCGGGCCGCCCAGTTCGGCGGGCACGCGCAGATCGATGACGAGACTGTCGTCGTCGGATTTCGCGACGCCCGATGCACGGCCGTGCCTGGACGTGCAGCCAGAGACCGTGACCGTGGTCGTGTAGAGCGGTGAGAATTCCTTCCCGCGATATTTGTCGAGCAGTGTCAGCGGCGGAGGTTGCAACCTCTCGTTCTCCATATGCCTCCCGGTTGCCGGTATGGCCAACGCGAGCGGCTCTCGAACCTTGGGTATCGAGGCGATGCGTTGTTCTTCGAAGCGAATCAGCGCAACGGCGCAGCGCTTGCCTGCCAGTCAATCCCCACGAGCGCCATCCCGTCGATGGACCACACGTACTTGCATGCTAGGCAAAGACGAGCCGACGCACCAGATCGACTCGGGATGCATGGTGTTGCCCGGTCCGCACCAATGCAGTCGATGGAAGGGTAGGGCGTGCAGGGCGGCCAAACCCTGGTCCAGACACCGGGTCGCCCAATCAGATGTCACGCGTGCGCGGGATGACAACCGCCTGGCCGTGCAGTGTGCCGTCGGCGTCGAGCAGTTGCCACAGCGTGGCTTCCTCGATCATGAAGCGCTGGCCTGACTTGGTGACCCGCACGCCCTTGTAGCCCGCCTCGTAGCCGAGCCGCTGTACGCGTGCGAGGAATTGCTGCCGCTCCTCGCGATTCGGGGCTTCTGCTGAAAGCCGGGACGGCAGTCGCGTGATTTCATCCCAGCTGTACCCGAACCGGCGCTGCGCGGCCTTGTTGCCGTAAATGAAGACCGGGTCGGGATCGGTGTTGTGCGCGAGTACCGCGAACGGCGCACGCTCATAGAGCCATTCGGTAGCTTCGTCCACGGGCATGGCCTGAGGCACCAGGGGGCGGCCAAGCAGCCGGGCGTAGCTGTCGGCAAGGAGCTGATAGAACGCTGGATCGCGGTGGAGTGGGATCATCTGGGACATCTCGACGGAGATCGTGGGACCCGTCTGCGCGACTGTGAGGGTGCTTACGATACAGCATCTGCAGACGGCCATTCCTGGTTAAATGATTTCCGCAACACGGACAATGACCAACGCCGCCGGAACGAGCGCCGCCTGAGCGCACAGCGTGCCGAGAACCCGCGCACCGGCGAGCGTCGTGATGGCCCGCCGGAAGCTGTTTTCCGATATCCGGCCTTCGATGACATCGTCGGTCATGACAGAAACCTGCGGGTCGATGACGACGGCCAGCACCACGGTCGCGAAGCCATTGATGACGGACGACAGGTTCGCGCATGTCACCCTCAGGTCGGGTTTCAGGTAACCCGCATACAGCGACGCGAACACACCGACCGTCCAGATCGCCATGGCTGCCACGTTCAGCACGATGACTTTCCAGGACACGCCGGTGCTCGCGGTCAGTTGCGTGACGTTGTGGCGGGAAGGCAGTCGTGCGCCGACGCGAAGATAGTTGACGCCGGCGCGACTGCAGGCGTCGACCAGCAGCCGCGGAATCGAACGGTTCACCTGGAAATGTTCGACGGCGCGGCTGAAATAGCGCTGGAAAGTCGGGATCAGGAAGGCGCCGGCAATGCTCGCCACGGTGGCGCTCAGCAGGAAGAGCCGAAAATCGGTGAGCAGCCCGCTGCCCATCCGATGCGCAATATTCATTTCGACCCGTTTCGCGATGAACGGCCCCTGAAAGGAGTTGGCCGTCCGGGAAACCAGCGCGATGATCCCGAACAAGGAAAACGACAGGGCGATCCGGCGCGTTCGAACGCCGGCGATCCGCACCGCATAGGCCAGTGTCGCGATCACATGGATGACGAATGTAAGCCCGCAAATGATCCAAAGCTGACTGTCCATGCTGTGACGGCGCGTGTGGCGGAGGCATGAGTGTACCCGAGCAAAGTACCGGCCCGGTTGTCGCGAGGCGCGCAGTCGCGGGAGCGCGAGGCCCGGTTCGTCGAGGATCGGGGCGGGGACGCGCGAAGCTGGGGCAGCAAGAGTCGTGATGCCGATTCGGTCATCCGCCGCACGAGCCGGGCGATACGCGCTGCTTCGGCGCATGAAGGCGCCATGGCAGTCATTGCGTGAAAAGCTGCTGCCCGGCGGCGCCGATTGCCGTGTCGTTCATCGCGATCATCGGTTCCACGTCGAAACCCGCGACACGCCATGCATCGATGCCGCCGGTGAGCGGCAATGCAAGCTTGACGCCGGACAGCCGCAACTGCCTGGCCACCGACGCAGCAGACGCTTCGTGCGGACACGCACAATAGATGACCAGCGTCCGGTTCGTTCCATAGCGCTCCATGATCTGGCGGGGGTGGCGTTCATCGGCGATCAGCGCGCCCGGAATGACAAACGGATCACGCGTTCTCCATTCGGCGGAACGGATATCGATCACGGCCGGCCGCGGCTTGTTCGCGAGCAGCGCATGCAATTCGCCCGCGCTGATCCGCGCCTTCCCGAGCGCATTTGCCATCATCTGCCTGCGGCAGTAGCCATACAGAAAGTACAGCACCGGGGCGATGCCGAGCACGACGAGCGCTTGCCAGCCGAGACGGGCGACAGTCGCGAAGATCGCATCGATCTGCGAGGCGAACAGCGTGCCGATGGCGAGGCCGATCGACGCCCACAGTGCAATGCCGGCGCAATCGTGCAGGACGAAGTCGCGCACCCGGACGGCCATCGCACCGCAGAGCGGAACGGCAACGAGCGAAAGGCCGGGTACGAACCGCGCAACGACGAGCACGCGAACGCCCCAGCGCCCGAAAAAGCGCTCGGTCGTCGTGACGCACGCTTCGCGCGACGGCGACAGGCCGCAGACGGTGTGAAGCGTGCGCTTGCCGTACCGTTTGCCTCCCTGGAACCAGACCAGATCGCCGAGCAGGCCGCCGACCACGGCGGCACCCAGTATCGTCAGGAAATGCAGCAGCGTCGACGACCCGACATGCGCGACGAGCGCGGTGCCCGCGCCTACCGTGATCAACGTCGGTATGGCAGGCAACGGGAGGCCGAGCGAAGACCCGAGCACGTTCAGGAATACGACCCATGTGCCGTACCGCGCGATCAATTCATGCGACATCATGATGCTCTCCTTGAGGCTGCCGCGTAGCCTGTTCCGAAGGCCGGCCGCGGCGCCGCCTGATCCGGTCTTGCAGGGCGGATACGTCGAGTCGGGGGCAGTACCGGCCGGGGCGCTCGTCACGCGATGCGGGCGCTTGAACGACCGCCGTGCTGCCCCGTGGCGGGTGTCGACGCGCGTTACCTGGCGACGGACGATTCCTGCTCCGGCGAATGTTGCCGTGCCGGCAACGCATCCTTGCCCGACCAGCCGGGTTCGTCGATGTCCTGCCGATAGCGGTGCACGTCCCGCGTGACGAAGCCGATTTCCCGGCTCGGAATCTCGAACCACTCCGGGTGCCCGAAGGTACGGCGAATGTCCTCGAGGCCGCTTGCCCAATGCTCGCGCATCGTGTCCTTGCTGAACTCGTAGTCCTTGTAGTGCCCCTCGAACGTCTTGTTCTTGTAGATCAGGTGCACGACGTTCACGGCGCTGCCGTCCGCTGTTTTCTGCGCATCGCGCAGCAGCGGGTGGGCAAGCCGAACGTGTTCGGGAATGTGTTCGAGTAACGCCTTGATCATCTGGGCGTGCTTTTGGTTCTGCGACATGAACGCGGTGATGGCGCGCGTGCGGCTCGAATACTGAATGTCCTTGGTGCGCTCGCTGACGTCGAGAAAGTCGCCCGGCAGCTTGCCTCGCGCGCTCCACAGGTCGAGCTGGAACACGAGCGTGTCCTTGTGCTGGCTTTCCCGGATGATCTCGGTGAGCGGCGTGTTGGACACCAGGCCGCCGTCCCAGTAAAACTCGCCGTCGATCTCGACGGCGGGAAAGCCCGGCGGCAATGCGCCTGACGCGATGAAATGCTCCGGCGCCAGACGCATTTTCGAATTGTCGAAATAGACGAGATTGCCCGTCCGCACGTTGACCGCGCCGACGGAGACGCGAATGTTCCCGTCGTTGATGCGATCGAAGTTCGCGTACCGCAGAAGCGTGTCGCGCAAAGCCGACGTGTCGTAATAGCTGACCTGGTCGGGACGCTTCCTGCCGAATCCGCCGAAAGGCGCATGCATGCGCGGAGCGAAGAATCCGCCCTGGCCTTCGATCAGTGTGCGCGTGGCGGCCCATGCGCTCGACCACCTGCGCCCCACGTCTTCAAGCCCCGGCCAAGCCGACAGGTACGCGCCGACGTGCGAGAGCGGGTCGGTCGGCTGGCTGACGGTGTTCCAGAAGCCGCGCAACGCTTCCGTGCGATCGGCAGGCGCGTTGCCCGCGATGATCGCGGTATTCAGCGCGCCGATCGAGACGCCGGCGATTTGCGTCGGTTCCACGCCGACCTCGGCCATGCCTTCATAGACGCCGGCCTGGTATGCGCCCAGGGCGCCGCCGCCCTGCAGTACGAGCCCGATTTCGTCATAGGCGGGGAGCTCGATCCGATGGGGCTGCTTCAGCTTGTTTCGCTGGCTCGATTGCATGGTGTTCTCCTTACTGCATGAACCAGCCGTGGCTGACCACGATCGATTGTCCGGTGAGTGCGTTCGATTCGAAGCCGGCCAGGAACGCAACCGTGTTCGCGACGTCGGCCACCGACGTGAATTCGCCGTCGACCGTTTCCTTCAACATCACGTCCTTGACGACCTGCTGTTCCGAGATGCCCAGGACTTTCGCCTGCTCGGGAATCTGCTTGTCGACCAGCGGGGTCCTGACGAAGCCCGGGCACACGACGTTCGCGCGGATGCCGCGCGACCCGCCTTCTTTCGCGACGACGCGCGCGAGGCCGAGCAACCCGTGCTTGGCGGTCACATAGGCGGACTTCAGCGGCGACGCTTCGTGCGAATGCACCGAGCCCATGTAGATCACCGAGCCGCCCTTGTTCGACGCGTACATGTGCCGCAGCGCGGCGCGGGTCGTCAGGAATGCCCCGTCGAGGTGAATGGCCAGCATTTTCTTCCAGTCGGAGAACGTGTAGTCCTCGATCCGGTTGACGATCTGGATGCCCGCATTCGACACGAGCACGTCGATGCCGCCCAGCCGGTTCACGGTGTCGGCCACGCCCGCATCGACGGCTTCCTCGCTGGTGACGTCCATCGCGACCGCCGATGCTTTCCCGCCGCCGGCGACGATGTCGTCGGCGACCTGTCGTGCCGCCGCGAGATTGAGGTCGGCGATCACGACCGTCGCGCCGTCCGCCGCGAGCTTGCGCGCGCACATTTCGCCGATACCGCTTGCTGCGCCCGTTACGAGCGCGACCTTGTCATTCAGTGCCATATGTCCTCCGGGAGCTTACTGGTTGACCGCGAGCTTCAACGGCTCGGCGGGGGCGAGGTAGTCATGGGCGACTTCGCCGATATCGAGTGTGAGATTCGCCATGACGTGACGCGCGCCGATCACCTTGCGAACCGGCAGATCGGCAACCGATGCGAGCGCATGCGGACGCAGCTCGAGCGCGGCGGGCCCTTCCCATGCGCCGATCACGTCGACGTCGCGCAGGAAGAAACGCACCAGTTCGCAGATGCGCGCCGAGCCGTCGACGTGCGGAATGACCTTGAGCAGATAGTTGGGCGTGTCGGCGAGCTTGCGGCGCTCCGCTGCCGTGTCGAGCGCGCGGTACTTGTAACCCATCGTGCCGGTGGCGATGCGCTGCGTGCCGTAGTCGAGCGTGCCGAGCAGCGTGTCCTTGCCGTCGATGCAGAGCCTGGGCGAGGCCAGTTTCTTCGGAAATCCCCAGATCTCCCGTCCGGCTGCGATCGGGCCTTCGTCGTCGAGGTACATCGAGTGCGTGAAGTTGGCCCGGTTGCCGTCCGCGTCCAGAACGGAGATCACCTGACCGCTTTCCGTGTAGTCGCCGAATCCCGACGAATCGGGCATGCGGATGAACTCGTAGTGAACGACGGCATGGTCGACCGTCAGCGGTGCCGGCACGACGGCACGGAGGGCATCCAGGTCCGTCTCATACGAGATGATGAAGTACTCCCGATTGACGAAGCGGAAGGGCGGACGCGGATACGCCGGGTTGGGGACGGGCGTCGCGAACGCTTTGCTGCGGATATCTTCTTCTGTCACGGATCGTTCCTCGGTAGGTGAGGTGCCGGGGGCACCCGTCGCGACGGCGTTTGCCGGCGCGACCAATGACGCGTGAAGACGCGACGCGGCGCAGATTTGCCGCGTGGTTTCGCGCGTTGCGCTTGCGGTGTCGTCCCTGTGCTCCGGAACGCACCGGGCAGCATGTACGGCCACCGTCAGCGCCAAGCGTAGGCGATGCGGTCGCGCGGCAGTAGCGCCGCGAAGGACCTCACCATGTTGTCTCGGCGACAACAATCGACGAAAGGAGGATTGCCCGTCAGGGCACGCGGTGCGGCCCGAACGACGGCATCGACGGCGGCACGTGCAGCGTGAATTCGTACCGAGCGGCGTCGGAAAGACGCTGAACGCCCTATAGTGCGATGATCGTGCGGCTCGACGATTCGCTTTCGTGTTCTCCGAGCATCGCCTTCAGGTCGCGCTCGATCGTGCTGCACAGCGTTGAAATGGGCACATCGTTCGCGCCGCCTTCAAACGGATTCTCGGTGCTTTCGCCTACCTGTTCGAGCGACGTATACATCCACGAAACGGCGACGCTGCACGGCACGACCAGCCATACCATGTTGCCGTGCATGAAGCCGCTCACGCTGTCGTTCAACCGATTGAATTCGTTCAGAAGACCGAATGGAAGCGAAAGGCAGAAGAACCGCACGAACAGCGAGCTGACGGTCGCGTACTGACGCGGATAGGGGAAGTTCTTGAATCGCTCCGATCTCGACTGGAGATCGACGAAGTCCCCGATCGTCTTTTGAAGCTCCATGTAAAAACCCGAATTCAGCTGGCCGGCCAGGTAAAGCGTCTTGAGCGACGTACCTTGAAGGCTCAGCACGCATGTCGTGATGGAGGAGGACGACAGCGCCTGCGCCGTTTCCGCGGGAGACAGGTATTGGGGCAGCAGTTCCCTGATGTCCTTTTCCCATTCGGGAACACGATAGAAGCGGCGGTACTCCGCGTTGTAGCGTTTGGTCGTGCTTTCCCAGATCCGTGGGCGACGCAGGTCGTATCGCAGCGCGGTCAGCCAGGCGAGGTGGCGGTATACCAGCTTTCGGGCAACTTCTTCATCCGCGACGAAGTCGCGCGCAATTTGTCCCCAGCGGCGGCTCTTGCTCAGGATGCCGGTCCAGATTTCGAGCGCGTCCGCTGCACGGTTGTACGTCTGGACGTTCTTGAAGCCGACGATGAACGACGTCGCGGTGCCGAGGAGCACCACGATCGTCAGGGGGATCGACAGCCACGTGATCGAAAAGAACTTGTACAGCACGACCGGAACGGAACCGAAAATGAGCAGCTCGTAGATCTTCCAGCGCGTCCAGATCAGGAATTCCGATAGCTTGTACGATCTTCCGAGATGCATTTCATTTGCCTCATCGACGATTCAGGTGGGTGACGAAGGGGGCGGCAACGCACGAACTTCGCCGCACATCATGCCTGCGATCGATTCCGGTGACATGCGATCGATTGGTGCCGCAGAGGCAACATCGTGAGCACGGTTGCGGATCTACTGCACGCGGCAGCATCCCCCTACGATGATTTCGCGCGGCGGATGGCCGCTGTCGACATCAACCGAGGGCAATGATCATGTCGCAGAAAATCCTGATAGTGGGTGCCGGTTTTGCCGGCGTGTGGGGCGCACTGGGCGCGGCTCGCGTGCTGGACGGTGCCGGCGTCACGGGCAGTGACGTTGAAATCACGCTGGTTTCCCCGAAGCCGGAATTGCAGATCCGGCCGCGGTTGTACGAAAGCGGGCCGCAGCACATGGCGGCACCGCTGCTGCCGCTGCTCGATGCCGTCGGCGTGAAATTTCTCGAGGGCAGTGTCGAGGAGATCGACGTTCGCGAGAAGACGGTCGGTGTTGCTTGCGCCGACGGCGAGAAGCGTTTGATCACGTATGACCGGCTGTTGCTGACCAGCGGCAGCAAGCTGAGCAGGCCGCCGGTGCCGGGACTCGCGGAACACGCATTCTCCGTCGACTGCATCGAGGACGCGGTCGCACTCGACGCGCACTTCGCGGCGCTCGCGAAACTGCCGGAATCGCCGGCACGCAATACGGTCGCGGTGGTCGGCTGCGGCTTCACGGGTATCGAGGTCGCCACCGAGTTGCCCAAGCGATTGCGCGAGTGGTTTGGCCCGGATGCGAAGCGCCGTGTCGTCGTGATCGGCGCGCAGGACGACATCGGTCCCGATCTCGGGCCCAATCCTCGCCCGTACGTCGCCGAAGCCTTCGATTCGCTGGGCGTCGAAGCCGTGCTCGGTTCGCGTGTCGTGTCGATCGCGGCCGACGGCGTTCGCACCGCGTCGGGCACGCATATCGAGGCGATGACCGTGATCTGGGCAGGCGGAATGCGTGCCAGCCCGCTCGCGGCGCAAGTCTCGTCGCATCTCGACGCGCTCGGACGTGTCGCGGTCACGGCCGATCTTCGGGTCGCCGACGCACCGCACGTGTTCGTGGCGGGAGACGTGGCGCGGGCACGGTGCGACGACGACGGGCACGATGCATTGATGTCGTGCCAGCATGCGATCGTGATGGGGCAATTCGGCGGACACAACGTCGCCGCGGATCTGATCGGTGTGCCGACGCTGACGTACCGCCAGCCGTTCTATGCGACATGCGTCGACCTTGGCGAGTGGGGCGCTGTCTACTCGGAAGGCTGGGATCGGCAGATCAAGCTGACGCACGCGGAAGGAAAGGCGCGCAAGCAGATGATCAACACGCAGTGGATCTACCCGCCGGCGCCGAATCGCACCGACGCGCTGGCAGCGGGTAATCCGCTGGCATCGTTCGGCTGATCGGACGGCGCCCCGCGCGTGTCGCGAGATGCGCGGCGGGGCGTGCAGTCGCGCGCGGCGGCTGAAGGGTGTCGGCGAACAAGACGCCGCCGCGGCACGCAAGGCGTCGATTCAGTCGACGACGGTCATGATGTTGACGGTGCCTTGCCGCGCCATCTTTGCATACGGGCACAGGCGCTCGGCGGTGCGGACCATTTCCTCCGCGAGGCTGCGATCGACGCCAGGCATCCGCACCCGAACGTCGACGAGCAATGCAAAGCCACCGTCCATCGGGTCGCGGCCGAACGACACCTGCACTTCCACGGCCGTATCGGGGGCCTCCATTTCGGCGCGTTTCCCGAGCAGATTGAGCGCGCCGTGGAAGCACGCGGCGAACCCTGCCGCGAACAACTGCTCCGGATTGGTCCCGTTGCCGGGCCCGCCGAACTCGGCGGGCAGGCGCAGGTCGACCGCGAGATTGCCGTCGTCGGAGCGGGCCACGCCGGATGCGCGGCCGTGTCCCGTCTCGCCGCCGGAAACGGTGACGGTCGTCGTGTAAAGGGGTTGAAAGTCACGGCCCCGATACCTGTCGAGGAGAGACAGCGAGGGGGCCTGCAGCTTCTTGTCATCCATGATGCTTGCTCGAGTTCAGCGACGCGCTTCGACGGTCGAAACGTCTTGCGAAGGGGGCTGCACGCCCCACGCGAATTGCGTCTGCCGCGAATGGTGGGTGTCGAGCGATCGTATGACGAATACGGCAATCGCCCGGTGCAGCCTGATTCCTGGTTCGTCCACGAAAGAACGACGTTTCCATGCTAGAGGCCTGCACATGGCGGCGGTATAGCCGTTCAGGGCGATTGTCTGTTTCCCGTCGGACACCAATCCGGAACCCGGCGCGACGGGCGCAGCCGCGAATTTCCGTGCGTCAGCGGTCCAGGCACGCGCGCAGCGTGTGCGCGTGACGGTGCGCTTCGGCCGCATCGACGATGTTCGCGAACCCGATGACGAGCCCGCGCGGCGTCTGCCGCGTGTGGCTGTTCGTATACCAGATCGAGAGCGGCAGGATCGCAAGGCCCGCTTCGCGGGCGCGCGCGGCAACGGCGACGTCGTCGACCGGCCCGTCGGGCCCGTCCGGGAACTGCACCGCGAACTGGATTCCGCCGGGCGGCAGCTCGACGATCAGCCGCTCGCCGAATGCCTGCCGCAATGCGTTCACGATCAGCGTGCGCCGCTCGCCGTACAACGCACGCATGCGCTTCAGGTGCCGGGCAAAGTGCCCCTGTTCGATGAAATCCGCCAGGGCGGCCTGCAGCAGGGTCGGCGAGCCGGCATTCATGCTGCATGCGACGCGATCGACACGCTCTACCGCGCGCTCGGGCACGACCGCGTAGGCGAGCCGCAAACCGGGATACATCGCCTTGCTGAAGGTACTGCAATAGATCACGTGATCCCGGCGGTCGAGACTCTTCAGCGCCTGCAGCGGGCGGCCGAGATAGCGAAACTCGCTGTCGTAGTCGTCCTCGACGATCCAGCCCGACGTCTTTTCCGCCCAGTCCAGCAGCGCGATGCGCCGGGCAAGCGACAGGGTGTGCCCGAGCGGGCTCTGATGCGACGGCGTCACCAGCGCGAAGCGCGCGTGCGCGTCGAGCTGCTTGCCGCGCTCGACGTCGATGCCCTCGGCGTCCACCGGTACCGGAACGAGCTGCACACCAGTCTCGGACAGGAAGGTGCGGGCCAGCAGGTAGCCGGGATCCTCGAACCATACGCGATCGTTCGGCCGCGCGAGGCTGCGCAGCACGAGTTCCAGCGTGGCGCGATAGCCGCCGGTGATGAACACCTGTTCCGGCACGCAGGTGACGCCGCGCGACAAGCCGAGATAGGTGGCGATGTGCTCGCGTAGCGGCCGGTAGCCGGCCGGATTCGGGTAGCCGAGCAACGCGCGTTCGGCGCTGCGTGCACGTTGAGACACGAGCCGGTGCCACACCTTGCGCGGAAACGCGTCCAGTGCGGGGAGCCCCGGTTGCAACGGGCGCGGCTCGCCGCTCAGCGCGACCGCGATCGGCTGTGGGCGGCGCGGAGGCGGAAGCTCGCGCGACTTGCCCGGCACCCGGAGAGGGGCGTCGTCGGGGCGCCATGCCTGCTCGTCGCCGCGCGCGGGCGTCGGCCGCGTCAGCGATTTCGGCAGGGACGGCGAGACGAACGTGCCGGCCGCGCCGCGCATTTGCAGATATCCCTCGTCGACCAGGATCGTGTACGCCTGCTCGACGGTGCCGCGCGCCGTGTTCAGCTGCGTCGCGAGGCCGCGCAGCGCGGGCACGCGGTCGCCGGGGCGCAGATGGCCCGCCGCGATCGCGGTTCTGAATCGCTCGCAGATCTGCAGGTAGATCGGCAACTGATGGTGCCGGTCGATTTCGATGGTCAGGGCGGGCGTTTGGGCGGGCATCACGGTCTCGTGGGCGACGGGAGCGGACGGCATGGACCAGTCCGATCGACGATTCTTGGCACTGATGGATAGGACATGATTCTTCCACAATTGCGCCATGCGATGCGACGGTCATGACCGTTTTCATCGGAGGCGGCGAGCGTCACACGCCGCGCGCGTTCCAGGAAAACCCTTTCGTCAGGAGATTTTGCGATGAAGATCGTTGTCATCGGTGGTTCGGGCCTGATCGGCTCACGCGTCGTCACGTTGCTCGGCGAGGCAGGGCACCAGGCGCTTGCGGCGTCGCCGCGCACCGGCGTCAATTCCATCACGGGCGAAGGCCTGACCGACGCATTGACCGACGCCGACGTCGTCGTGGACGTCGCGAACGCGCCGTCATGGGAACCGCAGGCGGTGCTGGATTTCTTCCGCACGTCGGCCCGCAATCTCGGCAAGGCCGAAGTGGCCGCAGGCGTGCGCCATCACGTCGCGCTGTCGATCGTCGGCTGCGACCGGATGCCGGAGAACGGCTATTTCGCGGCCAAGGTCGCGCAGGAACAGGCGATCGAGGCGGCCGGCGTGCCGTACACGATCGTGCGTGCCACGCAATTCATGGAGTTCATCGGCGGCATTGCGGATTCCGGCACCGAAGACGGGACCGTGCGCATCGGCGACGGACTGTTTCAGCCGATTGCCGCGGAAGACGTCGCGGCGCTGCTCGCGCAGATCGCGCTGGCCGGGCCGCTGAACGGCACGGTCGAGATCGCGGGCCCGGATCGCGCGCCGTTCGCGGAGATCGTCGCGCGCTACCTGAAGTCGGTCGGCGACACGCGTGCGGTGGTGACCGATCGCGAGGCCCGCTATTACGGCGGCCGTGTCGAGGAACGATCGCTCGTGCCGCTCGGGGCAGCGCGGCTCGGCACCATCGGCCTGGACCGGTGGCTCGCAGGAAGCTGATTCGCGTGTCGAAGGTGGGGGGCAGGCGTACGCCTGCGACGGGCAATCGGGATGGGCGGGATGTCTGGGGGCAGCGGAAATGAATCGATCGGATACGTCGGAGCACGGCGTTCGTCGCGACTTGCCAGGGCGCGCCGACGCATTGTCGGCCAGCTTCGGTGCAAGCTACGCGGGCATCCTTGCGTTCGTCGCGGTGGCGAGCGAGGGGAGCTTTACCAAGGCCGCCGAACGTCTCGGCGTCGGCCGGCCGGCCGTGAGCCGCAACGTCCAGAAGCTGGAGGCGCAGTTGAGTACGCGGCTGTTCCAGCGGACCACGCGCATGACGGAACTGACCTGCGAAGGCCAGCGATTCTTCGAGAACTGCCACCAGGGCGTGGCGCAGATCGTCGAAGCCATGAACGACATGCTGGAACTGCGGGAGGGGCCGCCGCGCGGCCTCATCCGGATCAGCTCGGCGGTGGGTTTCGGCCGGAAGATCGTTGCGCCGCTGCTGGAAACGTTTGCGAAAGCCTACCCCGACATCGTCATCGATCTGCTGCTCGACGACCGGCCGGTCGATCTGGTATCCGAACGAATCGACGTGTCGTTCCGCAATGGACGCATCGAGGATTCGAGCATCATCGCCCGGCAACTGATTCCGATGCAGATGGCGCTCTGCGCGTCGCCGTCGTATGTGGCCGCGCACGGGCTTCCGCAGAGTCTGGAGGATCTGGGCCGGCACGAGTGCATCAACTTTCGCTTTGCGAGCGGCCGCATATTCGAATGGGAGTTCAACGTCGACGGCCGCGTGCAGAAATACCTGCCGAAGTCGCGGCTGACGTTCAACGACGCGGACCTGGTGCTGCGTGCGGTCCTGAACGGTTCGGGCATCGCGCAGATGGCGGGTTACCAGATCCGCGACCATATCGCTTCGAGCGAGCTCGTCGTCGCGCTCGCGCAGCATGTGCCGGAAGATCGCGGCCACTATATCTGCTATCTCAGCCGGCAACATCTTCCGACGCGCATTCGTATCTTCGTCGACTTCATGACCGAGCAGATACGCGCACTCGACCTGAACTGCATGACCCGGTTCAATCCGGATGTCGCGGTTGCGTCGCCGACCGGACTCGCGGCGTGACGCGCCGGTGAAGGGCATTCACCACGGGCCGGGGCCGGTTCGTCAGGCATCGGCCGCGGTGAGCGGACGGCACGCGACCCGTGCGCGGCCGCTTACCCGCGCCCCTGCCGCAGCGCGCGGCCCATCTCCGCGATCGGCATCGAGACGATCGAGTTCAGCAGGCGCATTTCCCCGGCGTCGGGGCGCGCGACCTCGCGCACTTCGTCGAGCGTCTGCGCGACGCTGCGATCGAGCGGTTCGAGAAAGCGCCGCAGCTCGTTTTCGGCTGCCTTCTCCCTGAGCCCGAGCGCGTGGCCGAACGCGACCAGCGCGCCCAGGTCGATGTCGGCGAAGCGAGTCGCCGCGCCGAGTGGCATCGTCAGTTCGCAGTGCGGCCAATGATCGCCGCGATGATCGGGCCGGTGCGTGGGCGTGTGATAGACGACCGTGCTGACGATGTCGTAAAACGGCGCGAGCCGGTAGCCGCGCGCGTCGACGAAGAACGACAGGTTCTTCAGGTGCGCGTCGCCGTTGCCGACCACCACGTTGAAGATCGTCCAGCGGAACACCGACAGGCGCGCCAGCGCGCGCGTGCTGGTCTGCCCGATCGCGCGGCCGAGTTCTTCCGCGTTGGCGCGCTGGTACTTGAAGCCGCGATCGTAGTTCAGCAACTGCATCGCATCGATCGTATGCAGCCGTGCGGCCGGCTCCGATGCGGTATCGCGGTCGAAACGGTCGATCACGTAGCATGCGGACGGCGCGCGCAGAAAGTGCACGTCGGGCACGTCGAGGCCCATCCGCTTCGCGAGCTTCATGCAGAAGAACTCGTTGATCGCCGAATGCGGATAGCCGGCGGCGCGCATGTCCGGTTTCAGCAGATGCATCGACGGTTCGCTGCCGACCGGCTCGAACAGCGTGTAGTCCGGCGCGTCGCCGCGCAGGATCAGCAGCAGCTTCTGCTGCGCGCCGGCCGCCGACATGCGCTTGGGCGCGGTGGCCGTCAGCGCGCGCTCGGGCATCGCCTGGATGCGGCGTTCGAGTTCGTCGAGCGGGAGCGGCTGCATGCTGCCGGCCGCTTCCTGTTCGCCTTGCGCGAGCAGCGTGAGCGCGCCGGCCGATTCGCGCCCGAAGTACGCGAGCAGGCCCCACGCGTCGGCGGCGTCGACCCTGGCCTCGCGCGCAAGCGACGTGCGCATGCCTTCTTCCGGCAGCAGGTTGTCGAAGAACCACTGGACCGGGCGATCGGTCGAGGTATCGATGAAGGTGCCGGCGCGCAGCGGGAAAGCGGGGGACAGCGGGTACGCGCGTGGCGATGCCAGCCACTGTGCGTCGTACGTGAACGACCAGACGCCTTTGTCGTCGGTCAGCGCACCCATGCGCAACCCGTTCGCGGAGGCGATCAGCGTTCTACTCGCCATGGCGGCTCCTGCGGCGTTGCGCGGCCTTCAGCACGTTTGCCGCCGAAATCTCGATGGACGATTGCGCGAGCAGGGTGATGCCCAGTTCGCCGAGCAGCAGCAGGATCTTGCCGACCTGCGCGGTGGGTTTCCCGGCCTCCACCTGGCTGATGAATTTCGGCGAAAGCCCCGTGGCGTTCGCGAGTTCGTCCCGCGTAAATCCCTGCTGGAGCCGTGCCGCGCGGATGAGGTTGGCGAGTGCGCCGATCGTGCCGACGGGCAGGATCTCGTGCATGACGTCCTCCGTGCTTCGTATCTGATCGGGAACAGTATTGCACAACTCGTTGGCGCAGGCATCAATTCGTATCCGAACGGAAACGAATTGATCGTGCCGGCAACGGAATACCAGTTTCGTTCCCGATCGGGAACCGGATGTGGTGAAATGACGATCGTCGACGTGTTCGTATCCGGGCGGATACGCGACGGATCGACTGAATGTCCCGAAGGAGGCCGGGGCAGCGCACGTCGGCATGGTTAGAATGACCGCCGCACGTCCGTTCATTCCGTGGCCCGTCACCGGGTCGACACGCGCCCATGACCTTGCAAGAACTCGAAAAACTGATGCGACGCCTGTTCGAGGATGAGAGCCTCGACATCGTCCGTGATACCAGCTACAGCCTTTCCTTCGTCGTGCCCGGCAAGGTCCGGGACGTCAAGGCCGCGCTGCTCGCGCGCACCGACCCGGCCGGATGGGACGGCGAGGCGATCCACTGGTTCTACCGGTGCGACGACGAGGACTGGGCGCTGTATCTGCGCTCGGTTCCGCATTCGGTGTACTGCATCGCGATCGTGCAGTCGCTGCATGCGCGCCACATGCAGCAGTACGAGGATGCGGCGCGGGTCACGCCGGAGCAGCAGGCCATCTACGACGCCGAGGAGGCACAGCGCCGTGAGGAGGCGGAAGCGCGGCGGCGGCGCGACACGCGCAACGAGCCGCTTGCCCCGCTCGGCGGGCCGTTCCACAGCGATGGCGAACGCGTCTGGGCCCGCACCGGCAGCGGGCATCAGTATCGCGCGCTCAACAACTTCGATCTGGGCAGCTTCCGGCACCTCGTCGACCACTTTGCCGTCGACGCGTCGGGGCTGCGCTACTACGCGGGCGGCGCCGCGTTCAGCTACGACGACGCAGGCGAAGGGCTCGTTGCCGACGGCGATGCCGCCACGCTGGAACCCCTGGGCGGCGGCTGGTATCGCGATGCACGGCAGGCTTACCACGTCGAGCGCGACATCCACGATCCCGATCGCGGCCCATGCCGCCTGACCGTCGTCAAGGCCGACGTGGCCAGCCTGACGCATATCGGCGGCGCGTACGCGCGGGATGCGAAGCACCTGTTCTGCGCCGGTGTGCGCAAGCGCGGCATCGACGATCCGGCCGGCGTGGTGAGCCTCGGCTACCGGTATGCGCGGCTCGGCGCGCAGATCCTTTACGACGGCAAGATCGTGACGAAGCCGGGGCGTGTCGACGTCGAGACCGCGCGCGGCGTCTTTCACGACATGCTGATCGACGCCGACGGTCACGTGCTGTGGGGGAAGAACTACCGCAAGCCGTTGCCGGGGATCGACGCACGAAGCCTGCGCTTTCTGAACTGGGCCTTTGCGGTCGACGACCAGCGCGTGTACTACCGCACCAATACGAACCTGGCCGTGTGCGAGGGCGTCGACCGTGCGAGCGTGGAGGTCGTGCCGCCGATCCGCATCCGCGACAAGCACGGGCTGATCGACATCCGGTATCCGGAGGGCATCGTGCGCGTACCCGACCCGTCGACGGAATCGTGACGGTCGCCACGCGCGACCGTGCCGCGCCGGGGTATAGCGCAACGGCGCGACGCTGCGATGTCGCGCGACCATTCCCGGCACACGCATAACAAAAGCTGAAATCGGCTTTTCACGCACACCGGGGGCGTCCCTATACTTTGCGGTGCCGTATGTGCGCCGGTTCGCGGATGCCGCGATCGCACCGCGCAGCGGCATTCCCGAACTTCTCGTACAAGGAACCGCAGAATGACCGCCCGTGATGCCGTCGATCCGCGCGACGCGTTGCGCGACGCGCTCGCCGCACTGCCCGATCTCGCGACCGCGATCGGGCAGGATGCCGCGCAACGCGAGGCGCGTCGCGAGTTGCCGTTCGACGGCTTCGCACGCTTCCGGCGCTCGGCGCTGGGCGTGCTGCGGATTCCGGTCGCGCGCGGCGGCCTCGGCGGCACGCTGGTCGACCTGTTCGACACGATCGCGACGCTGGCCGCCGCCGATTCGAACCTCGCGCACGCGCTGCGGATCCACTACGACCAGACCGAGACGCTGCGGCTGTCGCCGCGCACGCCGTTCAACGACGTGCAGCTCGAGCGGGCACTGGCCGGCGCGATCTTCGGCGGTGCGTCGACCGAGCGCGGCACGTCGCGGCCGGGCGAGAACACCACCGTGCTGCGCCGGCACGGCGAGCACTATCGCGTGACGGGGCGCAAATACTATTCGACCGGCACCGCGTTCGCCGATTTCGCGCGCATCAACGTGGAGAACGAGCAGGGCGACGCGGTCGCCGTGATCATTCCCGTCGCGCGCGACGGCGTGCAGGTGCTCGACGACTGGGACGGCATGGGCCAGCGCATGACCGCGAGCGGCAGCCTGCTGCTCGACGACGTGCAGGTGTTCGCGGACGAAGTGGCCCCGCGCGACGGCTCGACGCTCGTCGGCCGTCATTGCGGCGCGCTGCGCCAGCTGCATCTCGTCGCGACGGGCGCGGGCATCGTGCGCAACGTGGTTGCCGATGCGCGCCGTTACGTGCTCGCGCACGGCCGCCCGGTGCTGCACAGCCCGGCGCCGACCGCGCGCGACGATCACTTCATCCAGCAGGTCGTCGGCGAACTGTCTGCGCACAGTCACGCGATCGACGCGCTCGTGCGCGAAAACGCGCGGGCGCTCGACCGTTCCGCCGACGCGATCGAGGCCGGCGATGCCGATGCGGATGCACGCGTGCTCGACAGCGCGCTCGCAACCGCGCGTACGCAGCTCATCGTCAGCAAGCTCGCGCTGCACGCGGCCGAGCGGCTGTTCGAAGTCGGCGGGGCATCGGCGACGGCGCGCGAACACAACTTCGACCGGCACTGGCGCAACCTGCGCACGATCTTCAGCCACAACCCGCTGCTGCACAAGGCGCGCGTGATCGGCGACTACGACCTGAACGGCGTGACGACGCACCTCACCGAAGGCCGCGTGTTCTGACCACGCGGTGTCGAAACGGTGAGTGCCGCGGCGGGCGACGCGTCCGCCGCCCGCGTCAGCGCCGCAAGCCGGCGTCGCGCAGCAGCGGCAGCACGCGCTCGCCGAAGAAGTCGAGATCGGGCTTGAAATCGTAGAAGCTCAACTGGATGCCGTCGATGCCCGCGCGGTGCAGCCGCACGATGGTGTCCGCCACTTCCTCCGGCGAACCCGTGATCGAGATATTGCCGCCGATCGCGCGCGCGTCGGCCTGCGCGCGTTGTTCGAAGCCGCCTCGCCACGCATGCGCGTCGCTGTCGAAACGGTGGAAGCTGCCTTCGTCCGCATGCGCGACGATCGCGTCGCGATACGCGCGCGCTTCGGCTGCCGTTTCGCGGCAGATCACGAGCGGGTTGAGCAGCGTGCGGATCGTCCGGCCATGCGCAGCGGCGGTCGCCTTCACGCGCGCAGTATGCGCGGGAAGCGCGTCGATCGCGCGTTCGGCGTCGGGGCCGGCCGGGCTCGTGACGAACACGATGTCCGAATAGCGCGCCGCGAATTCGATGCCCGCATCGGAGCCGGTCGCGTTGATCAGCAGCGGGCGGCCGTAGCGTGGTTTCGGCGTGACGAACGCGCCGCCCAGCCGCCATCCCGACAGCGCGGGCGTGTAGCTGAAATTGTCCGGTTGCGCCCACAACTGCTGCACCGCGTCGACGAACTCGGCGGCCATCTCGTAGCGCCGGTCGTGCTCGATCCGGTTCCAGCCGAACATCTCGTGCTCGATGGCGCGATGACCGGTCACGACGTTGATGCCCCAGCGCCCGCGCGAGATGTGATCGAGCGTCGCGGTGAACTTCGCGAAATGCAGCGGATGCCACGGCCCGTACAGCACATGGCTCGTCGCGACCAGGATGATCCGCTCGGTGCGCGCGGTCAGCGCGGCCAGCGTCATGAACGAGTCGAGCGCGTGGCCGTCGAACACGCCGCCGTAACCGCCTTTCGGCAGCCATTGCGACAGCGCGAACACGAGATCGAAGCCGAGCGCTTCCGCGCGCGCGACCAGCTCGGCGTTGTAGTCGAACGTCCAGTCGGTCGTGCGCGGCAGCGTCGACGCGCTCCAGCCGCCGGCCTGGATCGGCAGGAACAGCCCGAGCATCAGCGGCTGCGCGAGCACGCGCGACACGGGGCTGTCGGGGAAGTCCGCCGGCGAGCGGACGTCGACGAACGGTGACGTCGCAACCGGAGCGGCGACGGAGGGGGCGCTCATGATGGCTTCCTTGCGGGTTGGGCACGCACCGCCCGACAACGGCGGGTACGTGCGGCGGCGAATCGCCCGGGTGCGATGCCCGATGCGCTGGCGAGCCGACGCAGTGCCGCACGCCGGCTGCTGCGCGGCACACGGGGCGGGAGTCGGTCATCGTCGAACGCGTATCGCGCCTGCGGGCAGCGCGCGGGAAACGCACATTCTCGGCAACCGGGCACGGCGCGGCAAACAACGATTCCCGCTTTGCTTATCGCGCGTCACCGCATCGCACCGCACCCGCTGCGCATGCCGTCAGAACTTCACGCGCAGCCCGCTGACGAGCGCGACCTGGCGGTTCGTCGACGACGCGCTGCCGATGTTCGAGATCGCCGCGATCCTGCGATAACCGCCCGCCGTCGCCGTGCTCGCATCGCCGGCCGCGAGCTGGTAGATGCCCGACACGTAGATGTCGGTGCGCTTCGACAGCGCATAGTCCAACCCGAGCGTGAACTGGTGCCAGCGCGGCTTCAGCGTCTGGCCGCCGGTGCCCGGCAGGCCGCTCGCGCGCCCGTCGGTGAACGTATAGACGCCGATCAGCGTAGCCGCCGGCGTGATCTGGTAACGCGCGTTCACGTCGTAGTTGTTGAACTTGCGCGACGAGCCGTCGAGATAGTTGAGCTGCGTGTGGCTCCACGCGAAGCCGAGCGTCGCGCGGCCGAGCGCGTAGTTCGCGCCCGCCACGCCGATCTGCTGCTTGAGCACGCCGCCGTTCAGCCCGTAGAAGAACGCGCCGCTGTAGTCGTTGCCGGTGGTCGAGGTCGCGCCGCCCACCGCGCCGGTCGTATTCGACGTCGCATTCGGGTGATTGAGTCGCACGTAACCGCCGCCGACCGACAGCGGCCCGTTCACGTAGTTCGCCGACACGCCCCACGCATTGTTGTTCGAGAAGCCGGTGCCGGCGCCGCCGTTCGCCTGGTTGCTGAACGCATAGAGCAGGTCGGCCGTGAAGCCGGCGATCGTGTCGCTGCGGAACTTCACCGCGTTGTTCAGGCGGAAGCTCTGGTTCATGTTGTCGTTGTCGCCCACGTGCGTGGCCGGCGACCAGAAGCCGGACCCCGAGTACTGCGCGACGAGATCGGTGATCGGCTCGTACTGGCGGCCGAAGGTCAGCGTGCCGATGCCGGACTTGGCCAGGCCGACGTACGCGGAACGGCCGAACAGCCGGCCGCCCTGGCCGAGCCCGCCGTCGCTCGGCCGGAACCCGCTTTCGAGCGTGAAGACCGCCTGCAGGCCGCCACCGAGATCTTCCACGCCTTTCAGGCCCCAGCGGCTGCCGCTCAGCTTGCCGCTCGTCTGCTGGATGTTGCTCGCGCCGCCCTGGTTGTTCGTATAGGCGAAACCGGCATCGACGACGCCGTACAACGTGACCGAACTCTGCGCATGCGCACTGACCGAACCGATCGAAACCAAACCCAGGACCACCGTTTTTTTGATCATGACTTTCCTCTGTTTTTACGAGTACGACTGTGAGGAGCACGATGCTATTGACGCGGGTTGAACCGGCGAACGGTCGATCCGTGGTTTGTAAATCGCTGCGCGGCCGATTTGTAATGTGCATTGCTGCAAGTCCGGCATGTGCGTCGCGATCGCGTCCGGCACCCCTGCTGCGGCGAACGCATCGCTCGAACGGCGAACGTCGGGCGCCGGCTACCCGCGGCCGCCGTCATATCGATCGATGAAATGGTTCGATATCCGCAATGTCCGCGATGCACCGGGCGATGCATTTACGCAACGGCCATCTGTGCGGCGCACGATCGATGCGCTACGCGCGCCGGCATATCGATTTCTCAAAACGTTGGTAGGGCGGTGCGACGCGCAACGGTAGAGTCGGGCATCCGGCCGCGGGCCGGCCTGCTCCGGGACCATGACTGCGCCGACGTGCGCATGCGTCCCGGCTGAACAACGAACACGGGAGCCGTTTGACATGAGTCGCGATGTACTGTTTTTGCTGGAACCGGGCTTTGCCGACCCGAAGCATCCGGGCCA
Source organism: Burkholderia sp. ZZQ-2 (assembly GCF_050768715.1). Taxonomy (NCBI): domain Bacteria; kingdom Pseudomonadati; phylum Pseudomonadota; class Betaproteobacteria; order Burkholderiales; family Burkholderiaceae; genus Burkholderia; species Burkholderia sp. ZZQ-2. The sequence continues at coordinate 50,720 of NZ_LDVA01000328.1, forward strand.
GCGTTTCGTCTGTCCGCACGGATTGTCGATCGAGGGGCTGCTGGCGAGCGCGCCCGAGCATGCCGGCCGCATCGACGTGAAGCGCGTCGGCTTCGAGCGGCCGCGCCACGCGGTGATCGAGGCGCTCGACGATGCGCACCAGGGCTTGCCGGTCCTCGTGCTCGGTCGCGACCAGCCGGCGCCGGACGACGCGCAGACGCTCGGCGACGTGCGGTTCGTCACCGACGCGCGCCGCATCCTCGAATTGCTGGCCGAGCGCCACGGGTTCCCGGTGCTGCATTGATGCAGCCGCGCAGGCTTCCGCTCAATTCGCAACCGATCGACAGGAGGATTCGATGGCGTCAACGTCGGCGGCACGCCGCCGCCTGATTCTTGCCGGCGCCGCGGCCGTGGCGGCGCCGTTCGCCGCAAAGGCCGCGTTCGCCACGCCGGCCGTCAACGCCGATCTCGCCGGCACGACGTTGCGCGTCGCGACCTACAAGGGCGGCTGGCGCGCACTGCTGCAGGCGGCCGGCCTCGGCGACACACCGTACCGGATCGACTGGCGCGAACTGAACAACGGCGTGCTGCACATCGAGGCGCTCAATGCAGATGCGCTCGATATCGGTTCGGGCAGCGAAATTCCGGCCGTGTTCGCCGCGCGCCAGAAGGCCAGCGTCCGGCTCATCACCCGCGTGCGCGAAGACCTGAACAACCAGGTCACGCTCGCACGCAAGGACACGCCGATCCGCAGTATCGCGGACCTGAAGGGCAAGCGCGTCGGCTACGTGCGCGCGACGACGTCGCACTACTTCCTGTATCGCCAGCTCACGGAAGCTGGCCTGGGCTTCGACGACATCCAGCCGATCAACCTGTCGCCGACCGACGGGTTGTCGGCCTACGATCGCGGCGACATCGACGCGTGGGCGATCTACGGCTACAACGGCCAGCTCGCGCGCAATCGCTACGGGGCGCGCGTGCTGAAGACGGGCAAGGGTTATCTGTCGGGCAATTTCCCGGTGTACGCGAACCCGCGCACGCTCGACGATGCGCGCCGTCGTGCGGCGACTGGCGATCTGCTGCTGCGGTTCCGGCGCGCGTACGCGTGGGCGAACGGGCATTTCGGCGACTACGCGCGGGTGCAGAACCAGGAGACGCGCGTGCCGGCGGGCGATCTCGTCGCGATGTTCGACCAGCGCAGCGAAGACTATGCGCTGCTGCCGGTGACGCCCGACGTGGTGGCGCAGCATCAGCAGGTCGCGGATGTGTTCGCGCGGATCGGCGTGCTGGATGGGCCGGCGAATGTCGCGCCGTTGTGGGATACGTCGTTCAACACGCTGGTGGCGTCGGCGTGACGCGATGCGCCGGGAAGATGCGCTCGTGACCCGGCGGCTTCAGGCCCGACGCAGGTTTCGTCGGGCGCGCCGGTTCGGCGGGATCAGGCGAACGTCGTCGCGACCATGATGCCGAACACGAGCCCGAGCGCGATCCCGCAGAGCCGGCCGTAGATCGACGCACGCACGTTGTCGTCGAGCACGAACGGCGAGCGCTTGTGCTTCCACACCGTGCTGAATGCGACCGGGCGGGTCAGCAGCGCAATGCAGGCGAGCAGCACCGGCGTGGCGATCAGCATCGCGATGCGCTGCCCGTTCCAGTCGACGCCGTGCATGGCGAGCGACACCAGCGCGGCGAGCGGCACCTCGACGCACAGGCCCAGCAACGAGCCGTTGACGAATGAATCTCCCGGGGTCTGGAACATGATCGGTCGTAGCGTCCGGATGAAATCGGCGCCGCGTTCGGGCACCTGAAAAATGAAAGCCACGGCCGGAGTCCAGGGTCGGTCAACCGTGATCGGCGTCAGTCGAGATGACGGCCGGATGTTAAGGCAAATTGCCGGCCGGTTGTCGGTCATTCAAGCTATTTAACAAATGTTCCGGATCGCGACGCATTTTCAGGTCGCGCGGGAATATCGCACCGTGGTAAAAATCGTGCATCCATTTTCAGGCGAACGGCTCCGGCGAACGGGCCGCCGCCGAATGGATATCGCTCGCAATCGTATGACGATAACGGGTATTCGACTGCCTTCCGATAATCGGCGTCGCGTGTAAAGGAACACCGGCAGCCGGACCGATCGGAACGACGGACTGACCAATCTCACCACACGCATGAACACGTCCGACAACAACGAGACCGACCGCCATCAACTCGTCGCGTTCGCGATCGACGACAACACGCAGGCCTGGTACGAAATGGTCATCCCGTTCATCGTCTCGCTGCGCGCGACGGACTACCGGGGGCGCATCGGCGTCATCGGCTACGGGTTGTCCGACGAGAAGCAGCAGCGGCTGCGCGCGAACGGGATCGAGGTGTACGCGGCGGCGGGCGTCGGCGACCTTGCCTGGGACCGCTACATCTCCGCGGCCGCGATCTTCGACACCGATCCGGCGTTGCAGACGCTCGCGCTCTACGATGCCGACATCTGGTTCCCGGGGCCGCGGTTCGACATCTTCGACGTCGTGCCGCACGACGACGCCCTTCACGTCGCGCCCGATGCGCACTTCTGCGCGTTCGTGATGACGCCGCTCATCGGCGAACGGCGCGACGCGCTGATCCACCAGTGCGTGCAGGACGTGCTCGAGCGGCTGGGGCAGCCGCTGCAGGCGGGGCTTGTGGTCGGCGGCCGCGAGCCCTGGGCGCGATTCGCGCGGTTTGTCCGCGAACAGGCCGGCAGGATCGGCCGGGACTTCGCGGCGATCTACGGGCTGGACACGACCTTCCTGCATCTGTGGGGCGGCCGCGGCCACGTGCGGCTCGTGGGCTGCGAGCAGAATTTCGTCACGAAATGGGGGCTGCACGAGCGGCACGATTTCGACGCGGTCCGCATCGTGCTCGAGCATCAGGGCAAACCGATCCGTGGCCTGCACATGACGGGCGACGTGCGCTTCCTGAATCACTGGCGCTACCTGGCGCGTCATGCCGAGCATGCGATCGCGCTCGGGCAGGCGTTCGCGCTGGCGCCCGAAGCCGGCAAGCGGGCGCAGCCGGCCGATCCCGGCCTGCTTCAGCCCGAACGCTTCGTCGCGAGCGGGTTGTCGGTGCTGGCCGCGCACGAGGACGTGCTGGCGAACGTGCCGCGTCTGGCCGCGGGGCCGTCGTTCCGCAACCCGCAGGGCCATGCACTGAATGCGTGGGCGGCGCACACGGTCGAATTCGCGGTGACGCGCGACCGGATGGTGCTGGACATCTGGCTGTCGCATCTGAGCGGCCAGCCTGCGGCGCCGGGCTTGCAACTGGAGCACAACGGCGCGACGGTCGCGCTGCTGGCGCCGCATAAGTTCAGCGTCGCGACGCAGCAGGGCGATCGGGTGGTGCTGCGCGCGCTGACGCTGCCGGGGCAGGCGTGTCATACCGCGTGGGATATCGTCGTGCGCCACGCGTGACGGGCCGGCCCGCACGCGCGATCGACCGGAGCGGCGCGCACCGCCGGACGGTCACGCGCGCCCCATGATCCGCGTGCCGAGCGAGATGCCGAGGTTGGACAGCGACGCGTTGGTCGCGAGCTGACGCTTTTCCCAGCCCGCCAGCGCGGCGTCGAACGCGGGGCCGTGCACGACGCCGCGCAGCGCCTCGGCGAGCCCGACCGCATTCTCCGCCGCTTTCGCGACGCCCGCGGCCGTATGCGGCCGCACGAGGCAGGCCGCGTCGCCGAGCAGCACCGCGCGGCCGAACGCCATGCGCTCGACCGAGAGATCGAGGATCGCCTGCGCGAACGGCGCCTGCGTCGCGTCGACGAGCGCGGCGAGCGTGGGCGCCAGCAGCCGGCGGCCCGCGTCCACGAGTTCGAGCCGGTTGTCGTCGCGCATCGCGCCGGGCGGCAGCGAACCGTCGCGCTGCGTGCCGTCCCGCGCGAGAAACAGCGACGGCAGGCTCGCCGGTGCGAGCCGCCGGTACCAGACCCAGTTCACGCGCCGCTTGCCCGGCTCGATCGCGCCGTCGCGGCCGGGAACCAGATAGGTGAGGAACAGGTGCGCGTCGCCTTGCTGGAACGTGAAGCGGTCGCGCAGCACGTCGAGCACCGGGGCCGACAGCAGGTGCTCGTCGACCAACCCGCGCCACGCGACATAACCCGCATACGCGGGCCGCGCATCGGGCAGCAGTTGCGCGCGCACGTTCGAGCGGCCGCCGTCGGCGCCGACCAGCAGGTCGGCCGGCTCGACGCGGCCGTCCGCGAAGTGCGCGATCACGCGGTCGCCCTCCTGCTCGAAGCGCTCGAACGACACGCCGCCGTGCACGACGCCGGCGGGCAGCGCGCGCTTCAGCGCCGTATAGATCACGTTCCACGCGGTCTGCGTCTGCGGCATGGCCAGGCGCTGCACGATCCGGTCGTGCGCGTCGAGATAGATCCGGTCGCCCGAATCGACACCCGCATCGTGCGGCACGGGCACGCCGCCGAACGCGAACGCGCGTTCGATCGGCGCTTGCAGCACGATGCCGCCGCCGCGGCTGTCGAGCTCGTTCGGCGATTGCTCGAAGACCTTGACGCGCCAGCCGGCCGCCCGCAGTGAAGTGGCGGTGAACAGCCCGCCCACCGATCCGCCGATCACAACCGCCAGCGGGCCCGAAACGTCGCTCATGCTGCCAGCCTCCCGATGGTTCGTTGCGCGCGCATCGAATCAGCCTTCCCAGTGCTTCAGGAAGTCGAGGAGCAGCGCGTTCACGCGCTCCGGCTGCTCCTCTTGCGGCAGGTGCCCGCACTGTGCGATCGGCTCGGCGCGCAGGTCCGCCGCCATGCTTTCCCACACGGATTTCATGTCGAACATCTTGCCGACCGCGTAGAAATCCTCGCCCCAGAGCGCCATCGTCGGGCACGCGATCTTGACGTCCGCGTCGACGAGATCCTGCTGCACGTCCTCGGCGTTCGCGCGATAGTCGGCCAGCGCGCCGCGCACGGCGCCCGGGCGCCGGTACGCGCGCACGTAGGTGTCGAACGCGTCGCCGGAGATCGCGTGCGGGTTGTAGCACCAGTCGGAGAAGAAGTGGCTGAGCCACTCGGCTTCCTTGCCGGCGATCAGCGCCTCGGGCAGATCCGGAACCTGGTGGAACAGGAAGAACCAGTACGCGCGCGCCGTTTGCGCGGTCATGTTCTGCGCGACGATGCGCGTCGGCACGTTGTCCATCACGACGAGCCGGTCGACGCGTTCGGGGAAGTCCTTCGCGAAACGCGTCGCGACGCGTGCGCCGCGGTCGTGCCCGACGAGCGCGATGCGGCCGATGCCGAGCGCGTCGAGCAGCCCGGCGACGTCGCGCGCCATGTTGCGCTTGTCGTAACCGGCGGCCGGCTTGTCGGTTTCGCCGTAACCGCGCAGGTCGGGCGCAATCACGCGGTAGCGCTGCGCGAGCGCGGGAATCTGGAAGCGCCACGCGAAGCTGGTCTCGGGGAAGCCGTGCAGCAGCACGACGGCAGGCCCGCTGCCGGCGTCGATGTAGTGCTGGCGGATGCCGTTCGCGGTGACGGTGTGATGGGTGATCGAGGGCATGGAGAGGGTCATGGGTCGGTCGCTGTTCGGTTCGGCCCGCGCGAAACCGGCGCGGCCGCAAATGCCTTTCGAGAATAGGCGAATCGTGCGGCGCGCCGGATAAATTGTTCTGAATTCGCGTGATTGCGCGCACGGCCGGAACCGGCTTGCCTGGTCACGGGCCGGCCGTGGCAGGCGGCTCCCGATCCCCGCGTGATTCGCTCGGCCGGTGGCGTCCCGTCGCGTGCGGGCCTGACGAAGAGGCACGAACGTGAACATGCCGGACGACGATGCGACCGTCGTCGCACGGCATGCCTGCCACCCGTGTCAGCCGCGCCGGCGCCGCCGCGCGGGTGCGTCCGACGTGAGCTGCTTCAGCGCGGCGGGCGTGCCGTGCAGGAACGCGTCGATCAGCCGTTCGATCTCGGTGTCGAGATCGTCGGGCACCGGCAGGCCGTAGACCCACTTGCGCACGCCGAAATAGAAGATGCTCGCGTGCAGGCTCCAGACCAGCTCGACTTCCGCATTGCGCTGGGCCTCGGTGGTGGGCGTCGCGATGTCGTATTCGTGCCGCAGCTCGCGCAGCACCGGCAGGAACACGCGTTCGCGCAGCCGCGACAGGTAACGCGTGTTGAATCCCTCGCGGCTGAGCCCCGCGAAGATGAACGTGCGGATCCATTCGCGCCGCAGGATGGTTTGCGCATAGTCGCGATAAAACGCGACGAGCCGCTCCTGCAGCGACACCGTGCGGTCGCCGATCAGTTTTTCCCAGTCGGGGTTCCACGTGTAGATCTCGTCGTACACGCGGTCGATCAGTGCCTCCTTGCTCGGGAAGTAGCGGTACAGCAGCGGCTGGGTGACACCGATCTGCCGCGCGAGCTCGCGGGTGCTGCCGGAAAAGCCGTGCGTCGCGAAGTGCTCGATCGCCTTCTCGACGATCTGCCGCTCGCGCGCTTCCGGCGCGAGCCGGCGGCCCGGCGTGACGGCGTTGCCGTCGGCGTCCGTCCCGCGCTCGCGGGCCGGCGTGCTGCGTTTTCTTTCGGTCATGCATCGGCTCCCGATGGTGCGCCTGCGTTAACTATCGATCGAAAAATAGCACGATTGACGGGCCGCATGCCGCGCGCGGCGGGGCTTTCGGCGCGCTGCGGGGCCCGGCGCGGTGCGCAAACCGCGTCGTGCCCGCCCGGCCCCCCGGCCACGCGAGCCCGCCGCCGATTCAGAAAAATTCAGGCGGCCGCCATGACATTAAGGTCAGCCTTCACTAGTCTGGCTTCCGAACCGCCGCACGGGCCGGATGCCAGTCGGCAAGCCGGGCCGGTCGGCGCAACCGGAGCGGAACATGCGTTATCAGATCTCGCCGGGCGCCGGCGCCACCATCCAGGAAACCGGGTCATGCCGTCGCAGCCGGTAACCGCGGGCGCCGTGCCCGACCGCGTGCGCGGCGAGGACGTGTTTCTCGCGTCGATCGCGGGATATGTCGACACGCTTGGCTTCGTCGCGCTGTTCGGCCTGTTCACCGCGCACGTCACCGGCAACTTCATCCTGATCGGCTCGGGCCTGGCCGGCGTCGGGCAAGGGCTCGCGATCAAGTGGCTCGCGTTTCCGTCCTTCATCGCGGGCATCGTCGTCGCGCGCGTGCTCGACCACCGGATGCGCCAGCTGGGCCACGGCGTGCGTGCGCGTTCGCTGTATGCGCTGCAGGCCGTGCTGCTGGCCGGCTTCATGCTGGCCGGCGTGATGGCCTCGCCGATTGCCGATGCCGACGCGCCGAGGACGATCCTGTGCGGCCTCCTCGGCGCCGCGGCGATGGGCGTCCAGAACGCGCACGCGCGGCTGACGGCCCGCTCGGTCGTCGCCAACACGGTGATGACGGGCAACGTCACGCAGGCGGTAATCGATGCATTCGACTGGCTGGTGCCGCTCGCCGCGCCGGCCGAACGCGAAGCCGCACGCGTGCGGCTGCGGCGCACGCTGCCGCCGGTCGCGGGCTTCGCGCTCGGCGCCGGCGCGGGTGCGATGGCCTATCTGTTCGCGGCGTTCTGGGCGCTCGCGCTGCCGCTCGCGGTGCTGTGCTTCCTCGCCTATCAATCCGGTCGGCCCGACGAGCGGCCGACGTCACGCTAAATGCGCGCGCGGCATGTGGCCGCGCGCGCCACTTTCAAGGAGAACCCGATGATCGCACTGAAATTGCAACAGGCATGGCGGCTGACGGCCGCGTCGGCGGCCGTGCTCGGCGCATTGCTGGCCACCGCGCCGGCCCATGCCGACGAGACGCGCCTGCTCGAGACGACGTCCGCGAAGGTGCCGGCCGTCGCGGTCGCCCCGCAGTACGACACGACGCACGTGTGCGTCGCGCCGGAGGATTTCGATCGCTTCACCGACAGCTTCGTCGCGACGTTCGGCGGCAAGAAGTCGCAGCAGGGCGTGTTCCAGGTCACGCCGACGCCGAGCCAGACGATGTCGCAGCTCGTGTTCACGCCGGCCGGCACGATCTCGGTGTTCGGCTTCAAGACGCCGATTCCCTATCCGTTCTGCCAGGAGCGCACCGGCTACCTCGTCACCGACATGGACGTCGCGATGAAATCGGCGCGTGCGCACGGCGCGGACGTGATCGTCGACACGTTCCCCGACCCGATCGGCCGCGACGCGATCATCCGCTGGCCGGGCGGCGTGAACATGCAGCTCTACTGGCACACGCAGGCGCCGAAATACGACCCGCTGCAGACGGTGCCGGAAAACCGCGTGTACGTGTCGCCGGAAAGCGCGAGCAAGCTGGTGCACGACTTCGTCGCGTTCTCGCGCGGCAAGGTGGTGTCCGACGTGCGCAAGGCGCCGGGCATCGAGATCGGCCGGCCGAACGATACGTATCGCCGCATCCGCATCGAATCGGGTTTCGGCAAGATGACCGTGCTCGCCACCGACGGCCATCTGCCTTACCCGTTCGGCCGCGAGATGACCGGCTATGAAGTGCCGGACCTGGCCGCGACGCTGAAGCAGGCGCAGGCCGCGGGCGTGACCGTGCTGGTGCCGACGTTCACGTCGGACGGGCGCGATGCGGCGCTCGTGCAGTTCCCGGGCGGCTACGTCGCCGAGATCCACGCGCGGTCGAAGTGATGGAGCGCGGGTCGATGGGGCGCGCATGGCGCCGCGTGCTGCCGGCCGCCGTGCTGGCGGGCGGCGTCGCGGGCTACGCGGGTACGGCGGCCGGAGCCGAGGATGCCGCTTCGGCGGCTTCGACAGCTTCGCCGGCCGCGGCTGCCGGCACGACGTGTACCGCGAAGCGGCCCACGGTGCTGTTCAACCGCTGGCAGGAGGACTGGTCGGTGCTCGCGAACCCGTGCGTGCCGCGCCAGCCGGGCGATGCGCTGAAGTACATCCCGCTCGGCGGCGACCCGTCGACCTACCTGTCGCTCGGCGCGAACCTGCGCGAGCGCTTCGAGCTGAACAACGCGCCGCTGTTCGGGCTCGGCGCCGCGCACGACGACAACTACGTGATCCAGCGTGCGACGGTGCATGCGGACCTGCGTTACGCCGGGCATTTCCAGGCGTTCGTCCAGTTCGTCGATGCGCGGCCGTTCGGCAAGGACACGGTGTCGCCCGTCGACAAGGATCAGTTCGACATCGAGCAGGCGTTCGTCGCGTATGTCGACCAGATCGGCGGCGGCACGTTCAAGGCGCGGATCGGCCGGCAGGAGATGGCGTACGACCTGCAGCGGTTCGTGTCGGTGCGCGACGGCCCGAACGTGCGCCAGGCGTTCGACGCGCTGTGGGCGGATTACGAAATCGGCAAGTGGCGGCTGATCGGCTATGTGACGCGCCCGGTGCAGTATCGCAACGACGCGGCGTTCGACGACGTGTCGAACCGGCACCTGCGGTTCGACGGCGTGCGTGTCGAGCGCACCGACACGGGCCCCGGCGACCTGTCGGCGTACTGGTCGCGTTATACGCGCGACAACGCGCGCTACGTCGCGGGGGCCGGCACCGAGCGGCGCGACGTGTTCGACATGCGCTACGCGGGCAAGTCCAGCGGGTTCGACTGGGACGTCGAGGCGATGCTCCAGACCGGGCACATCGGCCAGGACACGATCGGCGCGTGGGCATTCGGCGCGCTGGGCGGCTACACGTTCGCGAAGACGCCGGGCACGCCGCGCGTCGGCATCCAGGTCGACGGCGCATCGGGCGACAAGCATCCCGGCGACGGACGCATGGGCACCTTCAACCCGCTGTTCCCGAACGGCTATTACTTCACGCTCGCGGGCTACACCGGCTACAGCAACCTGATTCACGTGAAGCCGTCGCTGACGTTCAAGCCGTCGAGCAGCGTGACGGTGCTGACCGCGGTCGGTTTCCAGTGGCGCGAGACGACGGCAGACGCGATCTACGGGCAGGGGATGTCGGCGGTGCCCGGCACGGCCGGCAAGGGCGGTTCGTACACGGGGATGTATGCGCAGGCCCGCGTGGACTGGCTCGTCAATCCGAACATGGCGCTGGCCGTCGAGGCCGTGCACTTCCAGATCGCCGACTCGATCCGCGCGCTCGGCGCGCGCAATGCCGACTACGTAGGCGTCGAAGCGAAGTTCGGCTGGTAGCGCGGCGCCGCGCGTCGCGCGGCACGCCGCCGGACGGCTCAGTGCGGCGCGCGCACCAGCGTTTCGACGAAATCGATGAACGCGGTCACGCGTTTCGAGCCGCGCTGCGTCGGCAGGTAGAGCGCGGTGACGACCGAGCGGGCCGTGCCGGGCGTCACGTCGTATTGCTCGAAGAGCCGGCGCAGGCGGCCCGACTGGACGTCGGCCTCGACCAGCCAGTCGGGCAGCAGCGCGATGCCGGCGCCGTCGAGCGCCGCATCGCGAAGCACTTCGCTGTGGTTCGATTTCAGGCGCCCGGTAACGCGCACCTGCGCCGTGCCGTGCGCGTCGACGAACGACCACGCCTGCTGGTCGCCGCCGAAGTGAAAGCGCAGGCACGCGTGATCGACGAGCTCGCCCGGCTCGGCCGGCGTGCCGTGCGCGGCGAGATAGTCGTGGCTCGCGACGACGTAGCGGTGAAACGTGCCGAGCGTCCGCGCGACGACTTCGGCGGACGGCACCGCTTCGCCGAGCCGGATCGCGACGTCGATGCGGCCTGCGACGAGATCGACGCGTTCGTCGGTGAGCTGCAGGTCGAGGTCGAGCTTCGGATGGCGCGCGAGGAACGCCGCGACGTGCGGCGCGATGCGGCGCACGCCGTACGCGACCGGCACCGACACGCGCAGCGGCCCGGACGGCTCGTCGCCGCGATCGGACACCAGCGCGTCGGCTTCCGCGAGTTCCTCGAGCAGCTGCTTCGCGCGCGCGTAGTACATCGCGCCCGCATCGGACAGCGTGACCTGGCGCGTCGTGCGGTTCAGCAGTACGGTGCCGAGCGACGCCTCGAGCGCATCCACCGCGCGTACCACCGACGATGCCGCGAGGTCGAGACGGCGCCCCGCGCTCGAGAAGCCGCCGGCTTCCGCTACTTCGACGAACGCGCGCAGCGCGGAGAATTTGTCCATGTCGTGCTCTTCGAGTCTTTGTGCCTTTGTGCAGGCCGCAACGATGCGTTGCGTGCCGTTCGCATTCTATCGCCGGCGCGCAAGCGTTATCTTCCGGACTGCAATGTACAGGAGATGACGATGAAACCCGTCGAAGTAACCGTGACCTACGACCTGATCTGCCCGTGGTGCTGGATCGCGGAGCACCGGCTCGCGGAGGCGATCGAAGCAGCCGGCCTGGCCGGCGCCGTGAACGTGCGGTTCGTGCCGTTCGAGCTGAACCCGACGATGCCGGCCGGCGGCATCGACCGCAAGGCGTACCGGAGCGCGAAGTTCGGCAGCTGGGCGCGCTCGCAGGCGCTCGATGCGCATGTGGCCGACGCCGGCCGCGCGGCGGGCCTTGTGTTCGACCACGCACGGATCGCGCGCACGCCGAACACGCGGCTCGCGCACCGGCTCGTCTGGTTCGCGCAGCAGCGCGGCAACGCGGTCGCGCTCGTCGATGCGCTGTTTGCCGCGTATTTCCGCGACGGCCGCGATATCGGCGATGCGGACGTGCTGGTCGAGATCGCGGCCGGCGCCGGCCTGGCCGGCGATGCGGTGCGTGCATTCCTCGCATCCGGCGAAGGGCTCGACGCGGTGGTCGCGCTCGAGGCGGCGGCGGTGCGCGACGGCATCGCGTCGGTGCCGTCGACGCGCATCGGGTCGACGGTCGTCAGCGGCGCGCAGCCGGCCGACGTGTTTCGCGCCGCATTGCTCGACGCGCAGCGCGCGCGGGATCGGGCCGCGTAAGCCGGGCCGGCGCCGACGGGTGCCGGCTTTCAGAACGATTCATGTCGCGCTCAGGATTATTGCGAAACCGGCCGGTAAGCTCGGTGTCGCGCGCCTGACCGGCCGGGCCGGCAACGCGCGCGATATCTCGATACGCAACCGGGGAGCGGACATGAAGAACCTGAACTGGCGTACCGGCGGCATGCTGGTCATCGCGTGGTGCTTCGGCATCCTCGCATCGGCCGCGTGTGCCGCCGAACCGGGCGGCGCGGATCAGGCGCCCGGCTTCTATCGGCAGCAGCTCGGCAGCCTGCGGATCGTCGCACTGTCCGACGGCACGCATCCGTTTCCGGTCGATACGGTGTTCCGCGACATCTCGAAGGACGACATCCGGCGCGATCTCGACCGCGCGTTTCTCGAACCGCCCGTGCAGGGCTCGATCAACGCGTTCCTGGTCGATACCGGCACGAAGCGGATTCTCGTCGATTCCGGGGCCGGCGTGCTGTACGGCGATTGCTGCGGCAAGCTGCTCGCGAACCTGCGTGCGGCCGGTTATGCGCCGGAGCAGATCGACGAGGTGCTGCTCACGCACCTGCACAAGGATCATGTCGGCGGCATCGTGACGAACGGCAGGATGACCTTCCCGAACGCGGTGGTGCGCGTGAACGAGATCGAAGCGAACTACTGGCTCGATCCGGACAACAAGGCACAGGCGCCGGCGTTCCTCGCGTCGTTCTTCGATGCGGCTGCCGCGTCGGTCGCGCCGTACGTCGCGGCGGGCCGCTTCAAGACGTTTCGCGGCGAAGCGACGCTCGCGCCCGGCATTCGCGCGGTGCCGATGCCGGGCCATACGCCGGGCCATACCGCGTACCTGATCGAGAGCGGCGACGCCGGGCTGCTCGCGTGGGGCGACATCGTGCACGTCGCGGCGATCCAGCTGCAGGACCCGGACGCGACGGTCCAGTACGACAGCGATGCGGACGCGGCGCGCCGCACCCGGCGCGATACGCTGAAGCGTGTCGCGGACAAGCGTTACCTCGTCGGCGCCGCGCACATCGCGTTTCCCGGGCTCGGGCATTTGCGCAGGGACGGGGAGCAGTACGACTGGGTGCCGGTCAATTACGACGCGACGCCGCTCCGGTGAGCGACGGGCGATGCGCGCCGTGATGTGCCGTGTCGTGCAGTGAGGTGCGGGGCGCGCGCGTAGCGGTGGCGCGCGGCCGCGTCAGCGCGTCAGTTCGCGCCGCCAGGCGCCGGGCGGATGGCCGACGATGCGCGCGAACACGCGGTTCAGGTGGCTCTGGTCCGCGAAGCCGCAGGCGGCCGCGATTTCCGCGAGCGACATGTCGGTCGTCTCGATCAGTTGCCGCGCGCGGATCACGCGCTGTTCGAGCAGCCATTGATGCGGCGTGCGCCCCGTCGTGCGCGAGAATGCTCGAATGAAATAGCCGCGCGACAGATCGCATTCGCGCGCGACTTCCTCGATCGACACGCCGAGATCGGCCTTCTCCATCAGCAGCTCTTTCGCGAGCGCCGTCTTCGCCGGCGACAGCAGGCCCTTGTGCTGCAGGTCGCGCGCGTCCGCGTTGCCGTACTGGCGCGCGAGATGCGCGCCGATCGCGAGCCCCATCTGCTCGACGAACAGCGCGTTCAGCACGCCGGGCTCGTCGAGGCTGTCGGCCACCGCGTGCGCGAGATGGCCCAGCACTTCGTCCTGTACGTCGGGCGCGCAGGTCAGGCCGCCGATTTCGGTGCCGTCGTGCTCGCGGCCGAGGCCGTCGAGATACGCGTGCGACAGCTCGACCAGCAGGAAGTCGAACTTGCCGTACAGGTCGGCACGAAAATTCCGGGAGAAGTCGCGAATGTAGATCGAGTTGTGCTGGAACCGCCGCTCGGAGCGGGATTGGCCGGTGCCGCCGTAGATCGTGCGCCGGTGCCCGCCGTTGAGCGACACGCCGATCAGGAAGCCGCGATCGCTGGCCGCCATCTCGATGCGCTCGAAGTGCTCGTCGCGCATGCATTTGCGATGGAGCGTGAGCCCGCCGACCGGGCGTTCGATGTCCTTGGACAGCAGGCTCGACAGGCAGCCGAGCGTGTCTTTCGGCCGTGCGGCCGGGGACGCGACGAGGGAATCTGGCATGGCGGAACAATCCTTCGATGGGGGGCGGCGCGCGAACATATTTACGCGAAGTTTAAACGGTGCACTCGACCGGCCCAAGTTAACTTGAATAAATGTCCACTTGCTGACGAAATGCTTGCCAGCGGCCCGACCCGCGCCGCGCCGGCCTCGACGGGCACGCGAGCGCGCCGCCATGGCCAACGCGGGGCCGATGTTGCCCCATTTTCATTCGGCGCGGCGCCCGCCCGCGGGCGCGCCGGTGTGCGGAAGGCCAGCGCATTTTCCTTCAAGATTTTTGTTAATTCGGTGTTTACACTCAGTCCACATTTTGAGACTTTGCGCCCGGCCGGCAGCGCTGGACGGGTGTGCATTCCCGCCCTGGTGAACGGCCGTGTTCACATGGCGGTCATCGTGGGGAACCTGGAGGCGGCCATGATCCAGATCGGGACGTTGTCGGTGGATTTCGAGCAGCGTGACATTCGCCACCACGGCGCGTCGCTGCGTATCGGCGCACGCGCGCTAGACATACTTGAAGTGCTGCATCGCGCCAACGGTTCCGTCGTGTCGAAGGACGACATCATGGATGCCGTGTGGCCGGGCCTGATCGTCGAGGAAAACCGGTTGCAGGTCCACGTCGCGACGCTGCGCAAGGCGCTGGGCGCGGACCGCGACCTGATCAAGACGGTGCCGGGCCGCGGCTACCTGCTGATCGCGCCTCCCGCCGTCGCGCACGAGGCCGCGCCGCGCACGGCCGCGTTGCCGGCCGATCCCGTCGCGGCGGCCCGCCCGGTTTCGCTCGTCGGGCGTCAGGCGGAGATCGGGCAGATCGTCGACATGATCGAGCGCGCGCCGGTCGTCACGCTCGTCGGGGCGGGCGGCATCGGCAAGACGAGCCTGGCCGGCCGCGTCGCCCACGAGCTGCGCGAGCGGTCCGGCGAACGCGTGCTGTTCGTCGCGCTCGCGAGCGCCGCGACGCGCGACGACGTGCTGCTCGCGATCGCCGCGGAACTCGGCCTCGAGACCGACGGCGTGCCGGGCATCGACCGGATCGCCGGAGCGTTCGCCGCGTCGCCGGCCCTGATCGTGCTCGACAACGCGGAACACGTCGTCGATCTGGTGGCCGATCTCGTCGATACGCTGACGTCGCGCGCGCCGTCGCTGCGCGTGCTCGCGACGAGCCGCGAACCCCTGCATATCTCGGCCGAAGCCGTGTTTCGCGTGAGCCCGCTGGCGGTGCCGGACAGCGACGTGCCGCTCGACGAGATCGTGCGTCATTCGGCCGTCGAGCTGTTCCTCGCGCGGATCCGCGCCGCCACGCCCGACTGCGCGGTCGATGCGGCCGGCATCCGGCTGATCGGCGACATCTGCCGGCGCCTGGACGGGCTGCCGCTCGCGATCGAGCTGGCTGCCGCGCGCGTCGCGACGCTCGGGCTCGAGGCCGTCGCCGCGCGTCTGGACGACCGGCTGAACCTGCTGACCGGCGGGCTGCGCTCGGCGCTGCCGCGCCACCAGACGTTGCGGGCGACGTTCGACTGGAGCTACGTGCTGCTGGATGCGGCCGCGCGCTCGCTGTTTCGCCGGATGGCGTGCTTCACCGGCCCGTTCACGTTCGATGCAGCGCGCGAGGTCGCGATGGATCCCGGGATGTCGGCCGCCGAGACGATCGCGGTGCTCGGCGAGCTGGTCGCGAAGTCGCTGGTGACCGTCGAGTTCCACGGCGCGCACGCGCGTTACCGGTTGACGGAATCGACGCGCGCGTACGCGCTCGAGAAACTGCGCAACGAAGGCGAATTCGACCTCGTCGCCGAGCGTCATGCGTGCTACGAGCGCGAGCAGGGGGAGGCGCGGATGCAGGCGCCGGCGCCGGCCGCGGATCTCGCGAGCCCGCGTGTCGCCGCGGACGCACCGGCGCCGGCGCCGCGCGAGCCCGTCGCGGTCGAGCCGCGAGGGCACGAAGCGGACGCACTGGCGCTCGCGTTGCTGGAACCGGCGCGGATGCGCGAATGCGCGCATCCGGCGCGGCGGGCGCTCGACGCGATCGAGGCCGCTGGAACCGGCGATACCGGCGGCATCGACGCGGCACGCGAGCTGCGTCTGCGCGCCGCCTATGCGACGGCGCTGCTGCATACCGACGGCGATACGCACGCGGCGGCCGCGATGTGGGACCGGACGCTCGTGCTCGCGGGCCGGATCGGCGACGAGGCGTTCGACGCGTGCGCGCTGGTCGGGCTGTGGAACACGATGCTGACGCGCTCCGACATCCACGAATCGCTGCGCTACGCGACGCGCTTCGAGCGCGCGGCCGAACGGCGCGGCGACCGGCCGCAGCGGCTGCTGGCGAACGCGATGGTCGCAACGTCGCTGCATTACTTCGGCGAACACGCGCAGGCCCGCGAGCGGCTGGAGGCCGCGACCGCCGGGCTGGCCGTGGCCGGCGAGCCGTCCTGCGCGGAAGCCGCGCTCGGGGTCGACGTCGCGACGCTCGGCCGCACGATGCTGATGCGGCTCGTCTGGATGCAGGGCGATCCGGAATACGCGATGCGGCTGGCCGCGCAGGCGGTCGAATCCGCGCGCCGCACCGGGTCGGGGCTGGCGCTGTGCGTCGTGCTCGGCGCGGCGGCCGTGCCGATCGCGCTGCGCTACGGCGATCACGACGTGATTTCCGACTATCTCGGCACGCTGCGCTCGACCGCGGAGGCGAACGGGTTCGACATCTGGCTCAGCCACGCGGAAGGCCTCGCCGGGCAGTTCGACATGCAGGCCGGGCATCCCGGCGCCGGTCTCGCGCGGCTCGAACCCGCGCTGCGGCGCATCGAGGCGAGCGGGTTCCGGCGCCTGCTCGCGCCGCTGGTCGTCGCGTACGCGGAAGGGCTGACGCGCACCGGCCGCGCGGCCGAGGCATGCGTGAAACTCGATGCGACGCTCGCGCGCTGCCGCGCGCACGGCGAGCACCTGTTCGTGCCGGAACTGCTGCGCGTCCGGGGGCTCGCGATGCTCGAGCAGGCCCGCACCGCGGAGCCCGATGCCGCGCTCGCGTATGAAGTCGAAGGGCACCGGCATCTGCTGACCGGGATCCATACCGCGAACGGGCAAGGCGCCGCGATGTGGGCGCTGCGCGGCACGCTCGATCTCGCCGATCACCTGATCGAGCGCGGGCGGACCGGCCAGGCGTCGTCGCTGGTGGCGAACCTGTCGGGGCATTTCGATCCGCAATCGCGCGCGTTCGACGTGCGCCGGCTCGCGCGCCTGCAGAACTTCGTGCGCCCGGAGCCGGCACTGCCGGCGGGCCGGTCGCGCATGCGGCACGAGGCGGCGGATGCGATGCAGCAGGTGGCGTAACGGCATGCCCGGTTCGCGCAGGACGACACCGCGCCATCGCGCCGCGGCCCGTCGGTCCGATCGTTCAATGTTCAAGGGGGAGTGGATGGTCCGTGTATCGTCGAACCGGAGGCAGGCGGCATGCGGCCGCGTGCCGGCTCACGGCGCAAGCGGAGGGCCTGACGGTGCTTAGGGCGACGGCATCCGCCGCGGCGGCGGACCTCATCGTATGCAACGGCAAGATCGCGACGCAGGACGACCGGCAGTCGTTCGTGACCGCGCTCGCCGTGAAGGACGGCCGGATCCTCGCGGCCGGCAGCGGGCACGACGTGATGCGGCATGCGCATGCCGGCACGCAGTGCATCGACCTGAACGGCCGCACCGTGATCCCGGGGCTGAACGATTCGCACCTGCACATGATCCGCGGCGGCCTGAACTTCAACCTGGAACTGCGTTGGGACGGCGTGCCGACGCTGGCCGACGCGCTCGCGATGCTGCGTCGCCAGGTGCTGCGCACGCCCGCGCCGCACTGGGTGCGCGTGGTCGGCGGCTGGACCGAATTCCAGTTCGCCGAAAAGCGCGGGCCGACGGCGGCCGAACTGAACGAGATCGCGCCCGACACGCCGGTCTTCATCATGCACCTGGGCGACAGCGCGCTGCTGAACGCGGCCGCGCTGCGCGCGATCGGCTACGGCCGCGACACGTCGAACCCGCCCGGCGGCGAGATCCAGCGCGATCGCCTCGGCCGGCCGACCGGCCTGCTGATCGCGCGCCCGGACATGGCCGTGCTGCACGAGGCGCTCGAACGGGCCCCGAAGCTCGGCCACGACGACCAGATGAATTCGATGCGGCATTTCATGCGCGAGCTGAACCGGCTCGGCGTGACGAGCGCGATCGACGCGGGCGGCGATTTCCAGGCCTTTCCGGACGACTACGGCGCGATCCTGGCACTCGCGCGGCGCGGCGAAATGACCGTGCGCGTCGCGTACAGCCTGTTCGTGCAGCATGCGGGGCGGGAGCTCGACGACTACGCGCGCTGGGTGACGCTCGCGAAACCCGGCGACGGCGACGCGTTCCTGCGGATGAACGGCGCCGGCGAGCTGCTGGTGTATTCGGCCGCCGATTTCGGCAATTTTCTCGAACCGCGCCCCGATCTGCCGGCGGCGCTGGAGGCCGAACTGGCCGCGGTGGTGCGGCTGCTGGTGCGGCACCGCTGGCCGTTCCGGCTGCATGCGACCTACGACGAATCGATCGGCCGCTTCCTGAACGTGCTCGAAGCCGTGAACCGCGAGACGCCGTTCGACGGCCTGCGCTGGTTCTTCGATCACTGCGAGACGATCACCGATGCGAACATCGCGCGCATTGCCGCGCTCGGCGGCGGCGTGACGGTCCAGCACCGGATGGCGTTCCAGGGCGAGTACTTCATCGCGCGTTACGGCGCGCAAGCCGCGATGCGCACGCCGCCGATCCGCGCGATGCTGGCGGCCGGGCTGCCGGTCGGCGCGGGCACCGACGCAACGCGCATCGCGAGCTACAACCCGTTCGTGTCGCTGTACTGGATGGTGTCGGGGCGCACGGTCGGCGGCACGGCGCTGTATCCGGAACGCAACCGGCTCGGCCGGATGGAAGCGCTGCGCTGCTATACGGTCGGCAGCGCGTGGTTTTCCGGCGAGGACGACTGCAAGGGCGCGCTGGTGCCCGGCCACTACGCCGATTTCGCGGTGCTGACGGACGACTACTTCACGATCGACGAAGCGCGGATCAAGTCGCTGTCGTCGGTGCTGACGGTCGTCGGCGGCAGGATCGTGCATGCGGACGACGAGTTCGCGTCGCTCGCACCGCCGCCGCCGGCGGTCAGC
>NZ_LDVA01000329.1:0-4118 GCF_050768715.1 Burkholderia sp. ZZQ-2
TGGTGACCAGCGCATACCGACCCAACTCAGCTGGGCGGTCTGGTATCGCCTCGATGGCCATTCCGGGCCGACCGCCACCCGCCGCGATTGAGCACCCGCGCCAGCACGTGTCCAGCCTGGTGGGTGAGCGTGATGTGCAGGCACGCGTGGTTGCTGCCTTGAAACCGGCCAGTCCGGCCACGGCGTTCGCTTCACCCAAAGCCGCCGGGCGCTTGACCTCACACGTTGAAACTGCCCCACGACAGGATGCGCAAGCGGCACCGAAGAAAACGCACACCGCCGGACGTGCCGCCGCCCGACGTGATGCGACTGGCTTTCAGCGTAGGCGCCGCTGGTTGACAGCATTCTCATAATCGTCAATCCTTGTGTCCATGGAACATCGAGCCATCGCCATCGCGCTGATTATTCGCACCATTCTCCGAATGGTGGGTTAGCGCGTACTTGCTCGATAACGAAAACCCGCCGCCGAGGCGGGTTTTTCATTTCCGCTTCTAGGCTTGCCCACCCTGACCTGGAAAGGAAATCATCGTGTTCATGCACCGAAACCCATTCGACGCGCACGTACAGAGCCCCGCCCATCCTTCGGCGCCGTTCGATTACCTCAAAAAAATTCTGACCGCGCGGGTCTACGACGTCGCGATCGAAACCGATCTGGATTTCGCGCACAACCTGTCGGTTCGGTGTCGCAACGCGATCCATCTGAAGCGCGAGGACAAGCAGCCGGTGTTCTCGTTCAAGTTGCGTGGTGCGTACAACAAGATGGCGCAGATGCCGGCTGATGCGCTGGCTTGCGGTGTCATCACCGCGTCGGCCGGCAACCACGCACAGGGCGTTGCGTTCTGCGCGGCTCGCATGGGCGTGCACGCCGTGATCGTGGTGCCGCTCACGACGCCCCAGGTCAAGGTGGATGCCGTGCGCAGGCATGGTGGTTCGCGTGTCAAGGTCATTCAGGCCGGGGAGTCGTACAGCGACGCCTACGCGCACGCGCTCACGTTGCAGAAGGAGCGGAACCTGACGTTCGTGCATCCGTTCGACGACCCCGACGTGATCGCCGGCCAAGGCACGGTGGCGATGGAAATCTTGCGCCAGCATCAAAAGCCGATCCATGCGATCTTCGTGCCGATCGGCGGCGGCAGCCTGGCGTCCGGCGTGGCGACCTACGTGAAAGCCGTGCGACCGGGCATCAAGGTGATCGGCGTGCAGACGGAGGATTCATGCGCGATGGCGCAGTCGCTCCGTGCGGGTGAACGCGTCGAACTGGTGGAGGTCGGTTTGTTCTCGGACGGTACGGCGGTCAAACTGGTTGGACAAGAGACTTTCCGGTTATGCCGCGAACACCTCGACGACGTGGTGACGGTCGATACCGATGGCCTGTGCGCGGCGATGAGGGATGTGTTCCAGGATACGCGGAGCGTGCTCGAACCGGCCGGTGCCCTGGCCGTCGCAGGGGCAAAGCTGTACGCCGAGTGCGAAGGGATCGAGAACGAAACGCTCATCGCGATCACGTCCGGCGCAAACATGAACTTCGATCGGCTGAGTTTCGTTGCGGAGCGCGCGAAACTGGCTGTTGCGTAGAAACCGATACGCAGGCCGGTGCATTGTTTGAGAGGCAGGGCCACCGGCCCCGTTGTTTTTACGCCGCTTGGTTGTCCAGGTACGCTCGCACGGCCCGATACGTGCCCTCACAATCGAAAGCAACCGACGGAAATCGACCCGTTTCAGTCTTCCACTCCATTCGTACGAACGTCATGACTGACCTCAACAGCAGTCAATCCCAGCCTCGCTCACGCTCCAAATTACTCGACGGGGCGGCGCTTTCTGTTTGAAATTTATCAAACTGATCACCTACTATTGAAGATCGGCATGTCTTCTGCGAGGGGACGTGCTCCGCAAGCGACTTCCATCGCGGTGCCAATCGTGGAAGCCGCGTAACGAGGCGGCGAATGCCCGTCGCCGATCAGCTTCGCTTCATTGATTCGGGGATAACAAAACGCCACGTGCCACGACGGCACGAGAGCAGGCGTGCGCGTGCAAATCGACGTGTTCGTTTGCGGCCAGCGTACGCGAGACGCTACGAGGCTCGAAAGTGAAGAAAGTGCTTCTCGCGGAACGTCATGCGATTACGCGTGACGGAATTCGGTACATACTTCAAAGAACTGGTGAGTATCAAGTTGCTCGCGAGTTGTCCGACGGCGATGCACTAATTGCGACAGCCAAAAATGAAACATTTGACGTTGCGATTGTTGACCTCACTAGCATTGGCGTCAGGTCCATCGAACTGATTAGCCAACTCGTCGCTTGTGCCCCGAAGATGCTGATACTCGCGCTATGCAGCAAGGCCGAACCGACTCGCGCAAAGTCAGTGTTCGGCGCTGGTGCGTCTGGCTTCGTCACGAAAGACAGCACCGCAGTCGAATTGGTCCAGGCAGTGCACGCCGTGCTTGCCGGGCACAAGTACATGAGCGCTCAGGTCGCCGAGCTCATGATTCGTACGATTGACCTCCCTCCCGATGCACCATTGCATGCGCGCTTGACTGTTCGAGAGAACGAAGTGCTCAAACGCCTCGCATACGGTGATGGCATCTCGGATATCGCCAAGGATCTGGGTCTGAATTCCAAGACGGTCAGTACATACAAGGCGCGCCTGCTCGCAAAGCTAGACCTCCGTAGTGACGCTGCGCTGATCCGCTACGCAGTTCAACAACAAATAATCGAGCCGGATTAACAGCGTCTCCTTCGAATCTGCACTGCCATCGGGTCCCGAACTGCCGTGGCATCAGCCGGAATCTGGAGTTGCCCCTGTAACTCAGGACACGCGGACACCGTTAGGTTGATGACACCGCATTACGCCTGAACTCGCGAGGCGAGCGGTATTTCAAGGCTTTGTGCGGGTGGCGCTCATTGTAGTGTTCAAACGCGATAGCCAGACGCGAGAGCGCTGTTGGTGCGTCAGACTTGTCCATATAGGCGACGTAATTGTCCTTCATGGTCTTCACGAACGATTCCGCCATGCCATTGCTCTGCGGCGAACGGACCGGTGTGGTCAGCGGCTCAAGACCCAGTTCGCGAGCGAAGCTGCGCGTGCGGTGGTCGATGTAGGCCGAGCCGTTGTCCGTCAGCCATTCAATGGGCTGCGCGGCCTGCGTGGTGCCGAAGCGCTGTTCGACGGCGGCCAGCATCACGTCGCGCACCACATCACCGCTATGCCCGCCGGTCGTTGCTGCCCAGCTAATCGCCTCGCGGTCGCAGCAGTCCAGCGCAAACGTCACGCGCAGCGGCGTACCATCGTCGCACCGAAACTCGAAGCCATCGGAGCACCAGCGGGTGTTGCTGCGGTCCACCGCAACGCGACCGTCATGTCGCCGCTTATCTCGCCGCACGCCAGGGCGGCGCAGCAGCAACTGATGCTCCCGCATGACCCGATACACGCGCTTGACGTTGATGCACGGCGCACCGCTCTGCTCCCGACTGCGGCGCAGCAGCGCCCAGACACGGCGGTAGCCGTAGGTGGGAAGGTGCGCCACATGGGCCTGAATCTCCTCGACCAGCCCGGCATCGTTGGTCACGCGGGCACGGCGACCATCGCGCCAGTCGGACGAGCGAGCTCGCTTCACCGCCACGGCAGAGCGCGCCACGCCGAGAACTTCGCAGACCGTCTTCATCGGTCGTCCCCCGGCAGCAAGGGCGAGCGCGCAATCAGGTTTTTTGAACGGCCCCATTCCACGGCTTCTTTCAGGATTTCGACCTCCAGCGTCTTCTTCCCAAGTAGCCGTTGCAGTTCCTTGATTTCCTTGATGGCGGCGGCCAGCTCAGATGCCGGCACAACGGTTTCGCCTGCCTTCACCGCCGCCAGACTGCCTTCCTGGTATTGCTTGCGCCAGCCGAACACTTGGTTGGCGTTGACGCCGTGCCGACGTGCAACGGCCGACACCGACGCTCCCGGCTCCAATGTTTCCTGCACGATGGCGATTTTTTCTTGCGCCGTGCGCCGACGACGGCGCTCCGGCTCGGTCAGAATTTCGATGCTTTCCACGTAATGACTAGGCTTACTGATAGGCACAAGACTATCCCTTATTTTAAGAGAGTCCTCGTGTCCTCAGATACGTGGGGTCGCTCCA